>CALWKY010000054.1 GCA_944381395.1 uncultured Lachnospiraceae bacterium | reverse complement strand
TATCCTGCAAACGATGTTTTTGCGTCGTATACTTTCATTGCGTACATAGGAAAGGTGGATGGAAATGAAGAAAAAAGAACGTGTTTTAACACCGCAAGAAGAAAAAAGAAAACAAAATTATGATGGCATCTGCCAACAACTACAGGAAAAAGGGTATGAGAGAACAGATCTGATTGTGGATGTGGTAACCATAAATATCGCGGCAATTTTTGTGATGTTACCGTGGATTGTTTTGTTTTGCTGGATGTATTTTACCACACATTCGGAACAGGTATTTACATTGCCTTTAACCAGTGCAGCTGTATTTTTTCTGATCGTTCTGCTATTAATGGTGGTACATGAACTCATTCATGGCATCACATGGGGAATCATGGCACCCAATGGATTTCATGCCATTTCCTTTGGTATAATTTGGTCTATGCTTACACCTTACTGCACCTGCGCAGATCCGTTGAAAAAGTGGCAGTATTTCATAGGAACAGCGATGCCTACTTTGATTTTAGGGTTTGGTTTGGGTGTGGCTGCCATATTGCAAGGCAGCATTTTGCTGTTTTATTTGGCATTGGTTATGATTTTGGCAGGTGGCGGAGATTTCTTTATCCTTTGGAAATTATTGCGTTACCATACCAATAAAAAAGAGATCCTTTGTATAGACCATCCATATGAGTGCGGCTTGACACTTTTTGAAAGATAAATTCAATTTTAGAATAGAATAAAGACAATACTGCGCTGAATTTGTTAGCCATGAAATAGTTTCCCAAAGAGGTTATTTTATTTGTAGAAAGAAACGGCATTATAAACAAAAGCAAAAAATAGTTTAACAGAATAAATCCATAAAAATTTCGAATAGATTCATTCCGCTATTGAAACCGTAAAAAATTTATAGTATGATGATTAATAAGTAATTCTTTCCGAATCTTTCCGGACTTATTGATAGATCCGGGGGCTTTATGGGACATGGATTTTTAGAAGGGAGCGAATATCAATGAGAGAATTTGTTGCAGAAAGAGTAAAAAATATGCCGCCTTCTGGCATCAGAAAGTTTTTTGACGTAGCTGCTACGCTGCCCGATGTTGTTTCTTTGGGTGTAGGTGAGCCTGATTTTAAGACTTCTGAACGTATTAGAGAAGCTGCGATTCAGACATTGAAAGAGGGGAAAACCAGATATACAGCCAATAGAGGTCTCATTGAGCTGAGAAGAGCTTTGTCCGATTATATGAACAGACGTATCGGCGTAACTTATGATCCTGAAACACAGATTGTAGTAACCGCAGGCGCTTCTGAAGGTATTGATATTTCTATGCGTGTGCTTTGCAACCCTGGTGATGAGATTCTGATTCCGGAGCCTTCTTACGTTTCTTATAGACCTGCTGTACTGATGGCAGGCGGCGTTCCGGTAGGTATTACCACTAAGGTGGAAAATGAATTTAGACTGACTCCGGAAGAATTGGAAGCGGCAATTACTCCCAAAACAAAAGCAATTCTGCTGCCTTTTCCTACCAACCCCACTGGCGCGATTATGGAAAAGGAAGATTTGGAAGCCATCGCACCTATTTTGATCAAACATGACCTGATGGTTATTTCCGATGAAGTTTATGCAGAATTAACCTATGGCGGTAAAGCACATTATTCCATTGCTTCCGTACCTGGCATGGCGGAAAGAACCGTTGTTTTGAATGGTTTCTCCAAAGGCTTTGCGATGACTGGCTGGAGACTGGGCTTTGCATGTGGCCCTGAATTCTTCATGGAACAGTTCAATAAGATGCATACGTTCGTTATTATGAGTGCGCCTACCACTTCTCAGTGGGCAGCAGTTGAAGCTCTGCGTGATCCTGAACTGTATGATGCGGAAATTGCTACCATGCGCGCAGCATATGACGAAAGAAGAAAGTATCTGGTTCGTGAATTTAACCGTTTGGGTATGACCTGCTTTGAGCCTAAGGGCGCGTTTTACGCATTCCCTTGCATTAAGCAGACTGGCATGACCAGTGAGGAATTCTGCACCAGACTGATGTATGAAGAAAGAGTAGCTTTGGTTCCTGGTAATGGCTTCGGCGAAAGCGGCGAGGGATTTGTACGGGTTTCCTATGCTTACAGCATGAAGGAACTGGAATTCTGCATCAGCAAGCTGGAAGTATTCCTGAAGAAACTGGGCTGCCTGAAGTAATCTTTTTAACAAAAATAAAAGCACACGTTTTTCTGCGGAAAGTTCGCAGAACGTGTGCTTTTTTCTATTATTCCGTCATTGTAAATTCCGCATAGTAGACTTTTATGTCATTTTCTCCATGGCTATGATGGCAGGAAATGTTTTTACCAATGCGGTATCGACCCGCTTCCAGTGGCTGATAAATGTTATCCCAGCTGACATCCATTTCCAAAGGTGTATCCGGTGTTATCATGTATGCTTCATCGGTCCAGGCAACTTCTGCCAGTGGAGAAACTGCTTCCCAGAACCCAGTTTCTTCTTGATATTTTTCCAAGGTAAAAGCGGATCCTGTTTGGATCGTATTGGATAGATCTGTTTGCTCCGCGGTGATCGTCAGGTGCAGACCAGCTGCATCTGCATTATCAGCGGAAAGTGTGATGCCCCAGTCATCTGCGGTTTGAAAGCGGTACCAGAAGTCTTCTATGCGCACATCTATGGTGCCGTAACTTACATACTGATATTCAAATCCAGTGCCAAAGTTTGTCTGACCATTTTGTGTGGGAAGTGTATCTGCATCACAGCTGCTCTCCAATATACCGTCTGTAACGCCACAGCGTCCTCCAGTGATTATTTGATCCATAGCATAGTATAGTTGATCATCTAAGTAAACGGCAGCTTTGACAGGAGTAGAATCAGGTGCTGAGACAGTTGATTGTGCGGCGGTACAGCCGGAAACGCATAAACTGAAAATGAGGACTGCTGTAATCCATGGGAGTTGTTTCATAAAATAACCTCCATTTTTCTTTTTTAACACAACGCAAAAATTGGAATAAATGTTCCAAATTTCCAATAGAAAAAAGACATCTTTTCTATGCAGATACTTTTTAAGAAACCAATCATTTTTTATTTTTTGATTTCTGAAGAAGAACTGCGGCAGTCTTTTTCATAAGAAAACAATTCCAATAAAATAAAATTGCGGGAATCTCTCGCGCCGCAAGTAATTCGCTTGCGGCTTATTTTCTTATGAAGATGTTTTTTTAGAAAAAATGTCTTTTTATTTGTGTTAGAAATCCAGTTTTCTTAATACTTTGCGCAATAAGATAATTGTCAATATGGTAGAGAAAATTTCTGCGATGGGGAAACAGTACCATACATTAGCAAGAACACCGGTAAGGGAGAGGAGATATGCGCTGGGCAACAGCACAACCAACTGACGTAAAATAGATACCAGCAGGGAGTAAAAAGCGTCTCCCAATGCCTGGAATACAGAACCTGTAACGATGTTGAAGCTTGCAAAGATAAAGCTTAAAGAGATGGTGCGCAGTGCCGGCACACCAATGGAAAGCATGTTGTCAGATGCATCAAACAGCAGCAGCAGCCATTCCGGTGCAAATTGGAAGGCAGCCAGACCAATCATCATAATGGCACATGCTGCTAATACACTTAACTTCATAGTACCCACAATACGATCTTTTTTCCGTGCGCCATAGTTGAAAGCTACAATAGGTACCATACCATTGTTCAGCCCAAAGATAGGCATGAAGATGAAGCTTTGCAGCTTGAAGTAAATACCGAATACAGCAACGGCAGTAGAGCTGAATACAATCAGGATCTTATTCATTAAGAAGGTCATAATGGAACCAATAGATACCATCAAAATAGAAGGAATTGCAACGGTATAGATTTGCGCCAGAATATGTCTATCAGGAATTACCTGCTTCAAATTCAGTTTAATATCATGATTTTTCCGCAGATTTAAGTAAAGACCCAACAGCATGCTGGTAATCTGTCCAATCACAGTTGCCTATGCAGCACCAGCTACACCCATTTTAGGCATACCCAGCAGACCAAAAATCAGGATGGGGTCTAAAATGATGTTTACAATTGCACCTACGCCTTGAGAACACATGGTGTAGAATGTTCTGCCAGTGGATTGCAGCAAACGCTCAAAGCAAATCTGTCCATACAAACCAAAAGATACTAAACAGCAGATGCGTAAATAGGTAGTTCCATAATCCACAATACTTTCAATATCAGTCTGCGCGCGGAAGAAAGTTTCTACTGCGAAAATGCCCAGCAGTAAGAAAACAATCCAGTTGCAAATGGCTAAAAACAAGCTGACACTTGCTACACGGTTAGCTTTATCATATCGTTTTTCACCTAAGCTTTTGGATAGTAAGGCATTGACACCAACACCGGTACCGGTACCTAGACCAATCATCAGGTTTTGCATGGGATATGCCATAGAAACAGCAGTCAGAGCATCTTCACTGATTTTTGCAACGAAAATACTGTCAACTACGTTATAAAGTGCCTGCACTAACATGGAAATGATCATAGGGACCGCCATGGTAGCAAGCAGCTTTCCAATTGGCATAGTGCCCATTTTATTCTGGGCAGATAATTCTGTTTCATTCATAAAATAATCCTCCTTCTGTCGCATTGTATTACCTTTACTGGAGTATCCAAATTTTCCTGAAAAAAGAGCACAAAAAAAAGTCATTCGCACGCCTTAAAAATTCAGGGCAGCAGTCGACTTTTTGCCGGATACTCTTTGAACTAACGCTTATTTTACTATACTTCCAAAAGAATGTCAATGAAGACGCCCTATGGCAGAAAGCCGAAAAATTAAGGAGGAAGGGGAGGCGTTTTATGAAAGATTATAATGAAATGCGTAAAAAAAAGAAATACTCCTTGCAAAACAAGGAGTATTTCCAAAAATCATTTTGTTATTTTGTAAATCAATCCATAGAATTGGTCGAACCTACCACATCACGGATTTTCCCTTCTACTAAAGAGGCAATCAAATCTCTGCCTGCACCCAAATAGCCTCTGGGATCAAAAGCGGAAGGGTTTTCAGCAAATTCCTTTCGGATGGCAGCAGTCATGGCAAGACGAATATCTGTATCCATATTGATTTTGCAAACTGCCATGGAAGCAGCCTTACGCAGCATTTCCGCAGGAACGCCCTTTGCGCCGTTGATCTGACCGCCGTACTGATTGCAGGTTGCAACACTGCTTTCATCTACACTGGAGGCACCATGCAGTACAATGGGGAAGTGATGGAATCCAGCTTCCTCCAGTTTTTTAGTGATGGTTTCCAGACGGTCAAAATCCAGCTTTGCTTCCCCTTTAAACTTATAAGCACCATGGCTGGTACCAATGGCAATCGCCAGAGAGTCTACACCGGTACGCTTTACAAAATCTACTGCCTGATCAGGATCGGTATAAGTAGCACCTTCTGCGGAAACTTTCACGTCATCTTCCACACCAGCCAGCTTACCCAATTCTGCTTCTACCACAACGCCTCTTGCATGGGCATACTCTACCACTTCTCTTGTTGTGCGAACATTTTCCTCATAATCCAAGTGGGAACCGTCATACATAACAGAAGTAAAACCATAGGAAATGCAGTCTTTGCAAACTTCAAAGCTGGGACCATGATCCAGATGTAATGCGATGTCCAAACCAGTTTCTTCAATAGCGGCATCTACCATTTTTTTCAGATAGAGCGGGTGAGCATATTTCAGAGCACTTTTAGAAACCTGCAGGATCACTGCGGAATTCTGTGCCTTAGCGGCAGCCACGACGCCTTGGATGATCTCCATATTATTGATATTAAAAGCGCCGATGGCATATCCGCCTCGATATGCTTTTTCGAACATTTCTTTTGTTGTAACTAAAGCCATTGGAAAGACTCCTCTCTTTGTTCATAGCTAAAGGGATATTTTCTAATTTTATTATAGTACAAAAAAGAAAGGCATGACAAGAGTTTTCTCAAATAGTATAGTAGTATTTTCTGCGGCTTTGTGATAATCTAAAAAGAAAAAAGGGAGGTTTTGCCGTGCAGTATTTTATCATGAGTGGAATAGCTTTTATTACCGATTACTTTAGTAAAAAAGAGGTAAATCGCAGACTGCCTTTGTATGAAAAAAAACAAGTGAAAAAGCTGCCTCTTTATTTTTGTCACATAAAAAACAGAGGTTTTGCATATCATATCCTCAGCGGAAAAAGGCAGACCATATTGCTGTCTTCCGGTACAGTTTTAGCGGGCTGTGCCAGTATATTGGCTTATCTTTTGCCAAAAAAAGGGCGTCAATTAGAGAAAATTGGATTAAGTTTGATTTTAGGCGGCGGTCTAGGGAACTTTTGGGAACGGCTGAAGGATCATCGGGTGACGGACTTTTTGTATCTTCCGTTGGGGAAGAAGGCACCCATTTTCAATTTGGCTGATTTTTGGATTTGGATCGGCACAGTATGCTGTATTTGTTCTTCTATTTTTGTAAAATATGAATAAAAGAAATCTCCATTTTTCGACTTGCCTCACAAATAGGTTTGTGTTATACTTAACCCATAAATAAAAAAGGTATTTTCCTGAAATGTTCGCGATCCTGCCATATTTGAACCTACATGACATGAACGGGACTCCTATAAACAAAGGATATGTCAGGCCTCTTCATAATTCCCTTTGGGCAGAGGAAGGCAGATTCCCAGTTGCGGAGACCCACCTGGCTAAGGCTAGGTGTCAATCGGCAGGCAACGGCATTTCGGGGCTACATACACAAGAAAGACAGATGCAGTTTTGCATCTGTTTTTTTTCTGTATTTTTGGTAATGGAGTTGGGACAGCCTTCATAAACTTGTACCAAATGAATTTTTCGATAGCGAGGTTGGTGTGAAGGTATGAAAAAAGCGAATAAAATTGTACTGATACTAACATTACTCCTTTTGGTGTGTACAGGCTGTGCAAAAGGTGCCATTCATTTTGGACAAAGCCCCATAGGCGTGATTGGGGAAAACATGCCAGTGACCCGTGCGCAGGCGGCAAAAGCATTGGCATTGCTTTCCTATACGCAAGAAGAGATCCAGAATATGACACTGCCGGACACATTTTCCGATGTTACACCGGAAGACTGGTATTGCCACTATGCGGCGGCTGCCAGTGAATTGGGGTATTTTCATGGAACGGGGGAAGGATTTTTCGGGGAAGAATCCCTTACATTATCCCAGTGTAAAAGCATTCTTTCTCAGCTTTCTGCGGAAGAAGAAAACATGGTGATTACGGAAGAAACGGAAAATCAGCCCATTGCTTATAGTTTGTGGACAGAATTGTTTCAAAAAGCGGCAGCAGAGCAGGGAGATCAATTTTTGGAGGATGCCGGTGTGCAAACCCGTGAGATTTTAGTGCTATCAGTAGAAGATGACACTGTGCATGCCCAAGAAGGAATCTTTGGCGCAGCGGGATATGATTTCACACCCTATTTGGGAGAGCGCATTACCGTGATGGAAAAAGAAGGAGAAATCTTCCTGCTGTTGGAGGTAATAGACGATCATCCCACAACTGCTATTTTACCCATGGAGGCAAAAGGTGGAGAAGTTGTGCTGCATCTTGCCCAAGAAGATATATCGCTACCTTATGCAGGAGATGCCTTTTCACAGTCCATGGGAACGATAAGCTTTTCGGCAGAAGATCAGGTTACAGCTGCTGTGGCGCAAGAAACCATGACACAGGCTGTAAAACGGGTAACAGCAGAAGAACTTTGGTTGGAGGAAGAAGTACTGTCTTGGGCGGAAAATGCGAAGGTTTATCGCCATTGGCAGGGAAACTGGACAGAAGAAGAAAAAGTGAGTCTTTCTTGTGGATATACAGCGCAGATTTTTATGCAGGATGGTCAGGTGGTCGGTGTTGTTTCAGAAACACCGCCAAGCGGAGAATGGATTCGTGTGCTGCTGTGGGGGGATGATGGACCATACCATAAAAAAACACTCACCTTTACTACAGAAGGCACGCTGCAAATATCAGGAGACGCAGACAGTACGGATGCCGTATCCACATGGACAGCCACTCCTGACAGCTTAGAAAAACGGGTGGTACTTTCTTCTGATTCACCTATTACCATAGAGGAATTGGGGAAAACATACGATGGAATCATGGAAGTTACGGTAGAAGAAGATGGTATTTTATTGGTCAATGAGCTTCCTGTGGAAACCTATTTATTGGGTGTAGTACCGTATGAATTACCCAGCGATTTTCCCTTGGAAGCGCAAAAAGCACAGGCGGTCTGTGCTAGAAATTATGCGTATGAATCTATTTTTGCAAATACATATGGAGAATATGGCGCCCATGTAACAGATACCACTGCCAGCCAGGTATATGGCGGTAATGAGCGGGCAGAGCAGGCACGGCAGGCGGTGGAGGAAACAGCGGGGCAGGTGCTGACATCTGGAAATGCCACCACGCAATGTTATTATTACTCCACATCAGCAGGATGGGGTGCTGCATCCGGTGACGTATGGATGCAGGATGGCGTATTCCCGGCAGACAGCAAACCTTATTTGATATCCGTTAACCATGGTATGACTGTAACACAGCCTGTATCTGAGGAAGAATGGCTGAGTTACTTCCAGACAGCACAGACAGAAGGGTACGATCAGAACTCTCCTTACCGCCGCTGGAAAGTATATTATCCCAAAGGTGCTTTGGAGAATAGTCTGCCCCAAGCTTTGTTAGACATATGGGAGAAAAAACCGTCTGCTGTTTTAGTGAGCCAAGAAGATGGATCTTTTGCCATGGAAAAACCGGAAGATATCGGTACTTTGGTGGATATCCAAGTGATTGATCGGGCAGAAAGCGGATTACTGCGTGTCCTTGATTTTGTTTTCTCGGAAAAAACCGTTCGCGTGCGTACAGAAAACGCAATCCGCACTGCGTTGGCACTGCCCGCGGATGCGGTTCTGGTAACGGCAGACGATGTGGTGCAAAATGGAAGCGGTGGTTTATTGCCCAGTGGATTTTTTGTACCGGTGGTATTACGCGATACCGATGGCAGCTTCAGCGGTTTATCTCTTTATGGCAGTGGATTTGGTCATGGAGTGGGCATGAGTCAGTATGGTGCAGCTTATTTGGCAGAAAGCGGGCAGAATTATACCGAGATTTTATCTCATTATTTCCCGGAAACACAGCTGCAAACCATTTATGGTGCGTCTTAAAGAAAAAACCAGCACGAAATTTTCGTGCTGGTTTTTCTATTTTACAGATTGTGAGAAAATGTTTTTGGCAGTAAGCAGTCATCAGAGAAGGGAAGCGGTTTTTCCATCCAGTTCTGGTCATTAGAAATAGAATAAATCTTCAAACTTTTGATCCAAAGCAATACAAAGCAGTAATGCTAATTTTGCTGTGGGATTGAATTGTCCTGTCTCAATCGAACTGATCGTCTGGCGGGAAACGCCTACCATCCTTGCCAGTTCATCCTGAGAGAGCTTTTTCTCCGTACGGGCTGTTTTTAAGTTATTGTGTAAAATTAAGTCATTATCCATATCATTTACCCCATCAGATTCCAAAAATATGCGCCCGCCAGCATTATGGTCAGGAATGCCCACAGCAAACCATAAACCATATCACTTCGTTTTTTCAGCCGGTACCATTTATAAAAATGGAGTGTGGCGATAAAGGAGCAATAAACACTGTAAATATCCTGCCAAGGCTGATCCAATAGCATTTTACCAATCATAATGACCGCACAAAACAGCAAGCCTGTCCACATGGCAATTTCGCTGCCGCGCTGCATGATCTGGATTTCCATTTCATCTTGTCCTTTACGTTCCTGTGCCTTGCGTAAAATTTCCTCTTTTTTCATAGAGAGCCCTCCTTTTTTTTGTTTGCCAAGTTTTCTTGTCATTAATATAACACTGACAAGTTTACTTGTCAATATGTTTTGCCAAGTTTTCTTGACTTTTTTAAGAAATAATGTTTCTGGAGGAATATGAAGGGAAAAAACAGCAGATCAGCAAATTCTTCCTTTAAGAAAACATCAGTAACTTATTTCTTGACTTTTTAAGGATAGCTGGCATGGAGATCTTCCAAAAAACCATTCTAATAAAATAAAATCGCGGAAACTCTTGCAGCACAAGGAATTCCCGCGATTTTGGATTTCTTATGAAAATGTTTCTTGGGTTATCAGTTGTTTTTATTCATGGCGTACAGCTGTTTTCTAGACAGCTGGTTTTAAAAGTCTGTATGCTCCATTTCTTTTGTGATATCCGCCTCTGTGGCATCACAAAAAGCAATCAATTTTTCTGGGTTTATAATGATTTGCTGTCCCCGTACACCGGCGCTGACGGCAATTTCATCAAATAAAATGGCTGTCTCATCAATAAAAGTAGGGTATTTCTTTTTCATACCAATGGGAGAACAACCACCACGGATATAACCCGTTAAACCCAGTAATTCTTTTACATGGGTCATTTCCAATTTTTTATTGTGGGATATGGCTGCGGCTTTTTTGAGATCTAATTCCATATTCACAGGAATACAGAAAACGAGGATACCGCTTTTATCACCACGTGTTACGAGTGTCTTAAATACCTGGTCTGCCGGAATGCCGATCTGTTGCGCAGCGTGAAGCCCAGAGAGATTATTTTCATCATACTCGTAGCTGGCTGTTCGAAATGGAATATTGGCGTTTTCCAATAGGCGCATGGCATTTGTTTTATTTGTATTCATAGAGTATCTTTCTTTCGCTGTTTATTCATCCAAGATTAAGAAGCCATAGTCTACACCTGTTGCATTCAGCAGGAACCGCTTTGCATCTGTATCAGAGGAAACACGTTTCGCAAAATAGTTGCCATTACTTTTGTATGTAACAAAACGCTCTCCAGTAACAGAGATAAAATAGCAGGTATCGGCAGTACCACAGTAGTATACAATATCTTCCACATAAGGCACCAGACCGTTGTTGATCAATAAGGCAATGGCCATTCTCTGGTCTGCTACCAGCAGATTTTTCCAGCTTGCCAGATTATAGCTGGTCAAAAGTGCAGGGTTAAAATCGGGTAATACCTGATTGATTGCTTGTACACGGTAGTAGTCTTTTTCCACATTGGCATAAGCAATTTCCCAGAAGCCATTATCATTTACCAAAATGTGCTGCTTTACATTGGTAGCGTTGGTTGCAGAAGAAAAGGTAATGATCGCATACTTGTTATCCTTACTAATTTCACGGATATAATAATTGGTGAAATTACCTTCGTACATGCTTAAGAAGCTGACAATACGATCATACTCTTCTGAAGAAGGAGATAATCTGCCAATGGTGCCATGATTTTGACTATAGCTGGTTAACAGGATTTTATATTCCTGTTCTGATACAAATCCTACTTTTTCATCCGCAGAAGCCAGCATGTATTTGTCTCCATTGGGCTGTCTGGCGGCGGTAAATACCTTAAAAGAGCCGGAAGGGGTGGAGGCGCCGTCTAAATTGGCTACATCTTTACAAAGAAGCAATGTAATATCACAGCTAAAGGAGTTATAACTTTTATCCAAATAACCAAGACTAATTAGTTCACTGATCGTTACATTGGTTTTGGTAACATTACTGTACATTCTGCCAGTATGGCTAATCAATTCTTTTTCTCCGCCTTTGGCGTTATAATAAGTTTGTGCTGCTTGGGCAACGGCAGTTAACTGATTCCAGTATTTTGTTGTTTCACTGACAAAAATACCGCCGCCGGAATTATTTGTATTGGTACTGTTGGAAGGTGGTGTATCTACGGTAGGAAGCTCTACTTCATTGGGATCTGTTAAATCCTGTGTAGTTTCTTCTGTTTCGGGTCCCGTTTCTTCTGAAGAAGGAATGTTTTCATCGACAGGAGTATCTGCCGGTGTGTTCTGCTCCGGTTGATTGGAGGGTGTATCATTGGAATTGGAAATACAGGAAGAAAACAGAAGCATCATAGATATTACACACAAAAATGCGATTAAATATTTTCTATTAATTTTCTTCAACATAATCATCCTTTTTATCTGAGATTGTTTCCCAAACAGAAGTGATTTCCCGGAAGTGTGCTGCAGTAACGTCATTCAGTTTTTCTGTCATTTTTGCTGCATCTTCCACAAAGGGCAAAGTAATACGCCAAAGGGGATTAAATTGACCATCCTCTTCTGCAAAGCTGTTTACATAAGGAGCTAGTGTTTCTTCATCATAGTAATCAAATAATGCGTTGTATTCCCAATCTTGGGCATCTTTGCCGCAGCCTAAAAATAAAGTTACAACCGGATCACCATTTTCTGCTTCTGTAACAAAGGAACGTTCAATCAATTCACCATGGGCATCTTCGGACAAAGTATAGGTACCCATTTCTTTTTCTAAAAAACCGTTTTCCGGATTTTTCCACATTAAAACCAAAGCTGCTTGCGTTTCATCCATGACTTTCAGATCTCCTTTCGGCAAGTTGGGAAGATACCCAATGAAAGCGCTGTTTGATAAATCTTTTTTCAAAAAATACGACAGAATAATATAAAATATTATATACCTTTTTTTCATGAATTGCAACTGCTCTGCCATAGGAAAAGAACGGCAGATACAGCCATAATTGCTATATTTGTAAACGAAAAAAGCAGGGAAAAAGTTCCCTGTTTTTTTATAAAATGCAATTAAAATACATATTGGTTGATGTCCTCCATCGTAATGCCAGGATGCACAGCAATGTTGATGGCATTGGCAATAATATCCGCCAAACGATTAATCACAGCATCTACTTCTTTGGGTGTTACGAACATATTTTGGGCATAAGGAGTCAGCATTTCTTCCAGAATTGCCTGCCGTTTTTGCTGATCTTGGCGTAAAGCTTCTGCTTGTTCTTCTTCTGTCAAAGAAACTTCTTCCAGCATTTTTTCCATGGTATCATAGACAAGGGTAGCGGCATCTACCACAGTAGGCACGCCTAAGGCAATGACTGGCACGCCTAGGGTTTCCTCATCTAAACTCATGCGCTTGTTGCCTACACCGGAACCGGGGCAAACTCCCGTATCCGCCATCTGAATGGTGGTATTGATTCTGCGGAATTTTCTGGCGGCTAATGCATCGACTGCAATGACCAGATCGGGATGAATTTTTTCTACAATGCCTTTGATGATTTCTCCAGTCTCGATGCCGGTGATACCCATGACACCAGGACTAATGGCAGCAGTGGGGCGCACGGTATCCATCAATTCTTTGGGAAGGGTATTTTTTAAATGACGGGTGACCAAAATACGGTGTACTACTTTTGGACCTAATGCGTCAGGTGTAATATTCCAGTTTCCCAGTCCTACAACCAATACAGAGGCGTTTTCTTTTAATTTTGCCAGTTCGCGCAGTTCTTTGGCAATGGATTCAATCATGCGGTTATGGCATGCAGTGTCATTTTCCTTTAGTTTTTCCGATTCAAATGTAAGATAGGTACCCTTTGGTTTTCCCATTTTTTTTGCCCCATCTTCGGTATAGATTTGGACTTTTGTCAATGTGAAGTCGTCTTCTGTGGTAACTTCTGTACGGACTCCGTCATCTTGGGGAATGAGCTCTTTTGCTTCTACCGCAAGGTCCGTACGAATCCCGAAAAACTGGGCTGGCTCTGCGGAAGAACGTTTTTTCTTTTTTTTCATGGAAAAACACCTCATCTCAAATTTTTTTCTTATTTTTTCGCGTTGTTTTGAAATATATTCATTGACTTATTGCCGTTCTTCGGGTAAAATAATGAATGTTGAATTAACCACGGGTGATTTGCGCTTAAAAATCGCCCAATCGTGTCGGAGAGAGCATCTCAGGTGGTTAATGGTAAGTCTAAAAGCGATATTCCCCAATATCCAAACAAAAAAACCACAATGAAGTAGAAACAGGAGGAACAGACATTGGCTAATATTAAATCTGCAAAGAAGAGAATTAAAGTCATCAACAAAAAGACCCTGAGAAACAGAATGATCAAATCCCAGGTTAAGACTGCTACGAAGAAGGTATTGGCTGCTGTAAACACAGGCGACAAGGCAGCGGCAGCAGAAGCTTTCAAGGCTGCTACAAAGGTAATTGACAGCGCTTACAACAAGGGTATTTACCATGTAAATACTGTTGCAAGAAAGAAGTCTTCTCTGGCTAAGCTGATCAACAAGATGGCATAAGTTTTTGACGAAAGGGGCGCTTTCCTATGGGAAAGCGCTTTTTTTATGCTGAAAAACCATACATTCTTTTTGACTTACATTGCCAAATTGTGAAAAAAGTGGTAATATTAAAATATCTATTTTGTTCTTTGACAGCCGCAGAGCTTATTTCCATTAGAAAGCTTTGCGGCTGTTTGCGTTTAAAAAAGAAAGGAGTCGAGTGCGATGCAAAAACATCTGGAAGTTGACTTACAATATCATCTGCAAATTAAACCTGGTGATGTAGGACGCTATGTGATCCTGCCTGGCGATCCGAAACGCTGCGCGAAGATTGCCAAGTATTTCGACGATGCCAAATTGATTGCAGACAGCCGTGAATATGTTACTTATACAGGGTATTTAGATGGAGAAAAGGTAAGCGTTACCTCAACTGGCATTGGCGGACCTTCTGCCTCTATTGCACTGGAAGAACTGGTAAAATGCGGTGCTGATACTTTTATCCGTGTAGGTACTTGCGGCGGCATGGCTTTGGATGTAATGGGCGGAGATATTGTCGTTGCTACCGGATCCATCCGCATGGAAGGTACGACCAAAGAATATGCCCCCATTGAGTATCCGGCTGTACCTGACTTTAATGTGGCAACAGCATTGGTTCAGGCTGCGAAAAATTGTGGTTTCCCGTTCCATACTGGCGTGGTGCAGTCTAAGGACTCTTTCTATGGACAGCACTCTCCGGAAACAAAGCCGGTAGGTTATGAGCTGTTAAATAAGTGGGACGCATGGCTGAAAATGGGCTGTAAAGCTTCTGAAATGGAATCCGCGGCGCTGTTTATTGTAGCTTCTTATTTAGGCGTAAGAGCTGGTGCAACCTTTTTGGCAGTTGCAAATCAAGAAAGAGAAAAAGCTGGGCTTTCCAATCCTACGGAACATGATACAGAAGCAGCGATTAAAGTGGGTGTAGAAGCACTGCGTATTTTAATTGCACAGGATCGCGAAAAGAAAGCATAAATAAATTTTCCTAAAGCATCAGAGTATGCTAGGCTTCTTCATAAGAAAACAAAAACATCTGAAATCCTTGTCATCGAAAAGATTTCAGATGTTTTTATCTGTATTGTTTTCTTCTGAGAACAGCCGTTGCAATTTCCCTGACGAAATCAAAAGAAAGGAAAAAATTATGTTTTCTTAAGGAGGAGACTGCTGATTCTCTGGCGTTTCTTATTGTACTATTTTTAGATAAGCCTCATCGGAAATTATGCAGATAGTATGTTTGTAGTATAGTGTAATACCATCAAGGTCGAAAAATTACATGTCTGAATTTGAGAAGAAATGAAATGTGGATTCTGGTATGCTTTGTTTGGAGGTGATAGAAATGTTTCAAAAAAATACCCAGCTCTATTTTAACCCTGGCTGTGCATTGAGTATTTATCGTCCGGAAAGCGTAAAGAAGATTTATGATTTTTTGAAAAAGGAGTTTCCACAAATAAAGCTGCACACTATTTGTTGCAGGCATTAGCCGCAGCTGCCAGCAGGATCTGTGATTATCAATGTTTGCGCTGGCTGCGATCAACGCTTCAGTACCCTTTATGATGGCATACAAACCATATCTTTATGGGAAGTGCTCTGCAGTACGGAAGCGTTTCCGTTTCCCAATTATGGAGGGAGAGATATCACCATTCACGATCCTTGTCCTGTGCGCGGCAAACCGGCTGTACATCGTGCGGTGAGAGAATTGATGAAAAAATGAACCTGCATGTAGTGGAGGCGGAAAGAAATGGTACAAACTCTGTTTGCTGCGGGGATAGTTTTTATCCCCAATGCACCATGGAAGAAATACATTGTGCTATGAAAAAACGGGCGGATAGTATGCCTTGCCAGCAGGTGGCGGTATATTGCGTATCGTGTATCAAATCAATGTGTATTGGCGGAAAAGAGCCGAGATATTTGGTGGATTTGCTGTTGGGAGAGGAAACAGACCCCCAGGAATGTGATGCCAAAAAGTGGCATGATGCGCTGGATGCCTATATGAAAACACACTAAGGTGTTGGAGGAGAGGTATTTTATGACACCAGACGAAATGTATGAAGCGGTGGTAAACAATGATGGGACGTTTGATGGCAAATTTTTTTATGGCGTAAAATCTACAGGTATTTTTTGCAGACCATCCTGCCCGTCTAAAAAACCGCTGCGAGAAAATGTATGTTTTTTTCATACCGCCCAGGAAGCCATTGCTGCTGGATTTCGTCCGTGCAAACGTTGTCGCAGTGATTTAACTACATATGAGCCGCAGCGGGAAGTAGCCAAAATGATAAAAGAACGCCTGGATCATTTGCCTGCATATCCAGTTTGCTGGAGCGCCTTTTTGCATGAGTTAGGATTATCTAGAAGGCGGGCAGATGCTCTCTTTAAAGACATCTATCAGATGACACCGAAAGAATATGTAGATCGTTTGCGGTTAAGAACTGCAAAGCAATTATTATTGGAAACAGATCAACAGGTAATTGAAATTGCTGATCTAGTCGGCTTTGAAGGTGTATCTGCGTTTCATCGGTTTTTTCGCATGCAAACAGGAGAAAGTCCTCTTGTTTATCGAAAGAAAAATCGGAATGTAAAACATATGGAACAGGAAATAACAGATAAGATGAAATTGTAAAATAGATGGATCGTGTGGTGGAAAATTTCCTATCTAATGTGATTTGTAAAAAAGAAAGACACTGATACTTATCAGCGTCTTTCTTTTTTTGTAAAGGGAATTATGAATTATTTTGCAGTTTTCTTAGATGATTCAGTTATCTTTGCGCCTTCACGGAAGGTTACCCAGCCGATGATGAAAGCGATAATGGTCCAAGGAACCCAAGCCAGGGAAACACTAGCGAAAGGAAGTTTTAAATATGCCTGGCAGATTGCGCTTTCACTTAAGCCAAGCTGTCCCAAATACTTCCAAACCATGTCTAACATACCAAATGCAAAAGCTGTGTACATTGCATATTTGCAAGCGTGCAGTGCGTGGCTGCTATTGGCATTGGGCATAAAGCAGTAGTATATTACCAATACGATAGCGGTGGGATAAATTCCATCTAAGATAGGGCTCAGTAAAGACAGAATGTTCGTCAGACCGAGACAGCCAAAAACAATACTTAACAGCAGAATTAAAGATGCGCACTTCTTATAAGAATATGCACCGTTGCTGGTACTTACAAAGAATTCCGCGCAGCCGCTGGTTAAACCGATGGCAGTGGTCAAAGCGGCCAAGAAAAGGGCACCGGCAAATAACATACCGCCAACTTTACCGAATAACTGCGCTGCTACGGCAGTATAGAGTGCTGTATAAGTCAGATCCAATGTTCCACCGGTATATGCACCAATTGCCATATGTGCCAAGTGAGTGCAGGTTAACATAGCGATACCAACGATACCTACATGAATCATATTGACAGTCATGCGTTCTTCTGAAACTCCCTTATTTTTTAAAGTGTTAATGATAACAGCACCGAAAATCAATGCGCACAGGATTTCAGCGGTTGCATAGCCGTTGGTAAAACCATAAGCAAAAGCAGAACCTTCATATGTTTTTGCAACAGGTTCAGCAATGGGATTGAGCAGACCCTTGCCAACAATCGCAACTACGATAATCAGCAGGATGGGGAAAAGAATGGAAGAAATACGATCCATTGCTTTGCCGGGGTTCATCAAGAAGAAATATGTTACCACATAGAAAGCGATGGTAAAAAGGATCAGCGGCAAACGGCTGTCAGTTTGCAGATTAAATGCCTGCACAATGGAATCCCAGCTGGCTGCACTCATACGAGGGATGCAGTAAAGGGGACCTAAAATTATAATGGTAACATAAGTAAAAAAGGTACCGAACTTTTTACCTACAATACGATTGGTAATCTCACTGAAAGTGCCATTGCCTTTGGCTAAAGCAATATACCCAATTACTACCAATAAAAGGGAAGTAATAAATGCACCGGCAAAAGCCATCAGAAATTCTTCTCCGCTTTCTTTGCCCCAGTTCATCGGCCATACCATACTGGAAGCGCCAAAGTGCATAGAGAAGAGTGCACCACCACACATAAACAATGCAGGAAGTGTTAAATCGCCCTTTGCGTTTAGGTTTTTGTTCATAGTAATCCTCCTCCTGTTTAACCAAACTTCCAAAAATAATATAAAAGAATTAGTCCAATTTATACATATGGTACACTGCCAGATCTGTTCCTGGAACACATATGTATTTCTTTTACTGATAAAATGATAACTTTATTCTTCTATACTATAATAGCCCCTTAAGATGACCTTTTGTTGCCATAAATATTTGGATGAGCAGGAAAAGTAAAAAAGAATCAATTTCTATATAAAAAATTTTTTATGGTAAATACAGAGATTGGCTAGGCAAAGAAGGCATATTATCCTTAATGGCTACAACCCTAATGTAAATATCGGATTGTGCATCTTTTGCAATTTTTACGCAGTAGGGGAAAGACCAACCTTGTAATTTTCGCACTGCCTGATAGGAACCATCCTGTTGATCAGAAATATAAATTTGATACCAGTCGGCTCCTTCTACAGGACCCCAAAATACATAATAGTAGTCATCATCTTCTGTATAAGATAAATCATAGGGTATTCCGGTAGGGAAATGATGGCGGACCATTTCTTCAATGGGCATGGCGAGATTTTGCGCTACTTCCAAAATTGTGTTCACGGGAATGGAGAGATACATATTGGCGCTGTAAGCAAATGTCATGCCCACCAGTTCACCATTTGCATTGATTAAAGCGCCGCCGCTGCTGCCATTGGTAATATAGGCATCTGTGGTAATGACAGTCCCGTTGTTTCCAGTAACACTTCCTGCCGTTACAGTATTGAAGTTGCCATTGGGAGAACCGATGGCAGTAACTGCGTCTCCTATCTCCAATGTAGAAGCATCTCCAATGGCAATAGGAGTGAGATCTGTTTTTTCAATAGATAAAATGGCTACATCTTTTGCGGTATCCAATCCAACAACGGTAGCTGGACCTGTGTAATAATCGCCGTTTTGAAATGCAATACTGACGGCGGAAGCGTCTTCTATGACGTGGTAATTGGTGCAGATGATTCCGTCGGAAGAAAGGACAATACCGCTGCCTTGCGCTATATCCGTTTTAATCATGACAACACTTTGCTTCCATAAATCTACCTTATTATAGATAGTGATGCTGCGGGCGGCGGCATTCCATTCCAGAGTTAGACCGCTATAATCTGCTGCAAAAGCCAAAGGGAGCATTAGGCGGTCTTCTTGAATAAAAGGGGCTGCCTCCAGCGTAACTGCCTGACCGTTTACATATGCAGTGGTACTGTCCACGGTTAATTTCAAATGGGTACCATTTGATAGTAAAATTGTGGCGGTTTTGGTTGTGTCATCCCAACTGGTTTGTCCGTCAATGGCTGTGTAAAGAGAACGGGCAGGCAGAAAAACACGGTCGTTTTTAATCTGTGGCGCAACATCGCAAATGACTTGCTGGTTATTCTGCCAAATGGTGATTTCCTGTTGTGCGAAAGTCGTAACAGGAGCTAAAATCAGCGCTAATGTCAAAAGAATCTGGTAACATAATTTTCGATACATAAAACATCCATCCTTTCTGAAAGTTCAGAAAATAGAACCCGAATTACCAATAAAAAAGCGCGAATAAAGGACAAAAAAAGGGGTTCTTTTTTCATTGTGAACGTATCATACCATTTTTTAGGAGAAAAAACATGTTTTTTCCGAAATATTATGAATTTTGCAATAATTAGCGCGCAGAATGAGAAGAAGGCGCATTGCTTGCTTTTTTATAGAAAATATAGTAATCTGTAACAAAATAGGAGGTGATGGGAATGACACAAAAAAAAGCAACCCAGGAATTGAAAAGGGTGTTGATTACAGAGGAAACATTTGCGCTGGCTGACGCCGTCATGCGAGAAGCCTTTCCTGACAGTGAAATCCGCTCTTGCGCTGCGCAAAAAGCGCTTTTGCAGGAAAAAGAGTACTGCCTTTATGGATATTTTACAGAGGAAGGAAACTGTGAAGCGATTTTGGGAATGTGGCGTTTCTCTGATTTTTTATATTTAGAGCATTTGGCTGTATCACCTGCTTGCCGTGGCGGCGGCATGGGACGGAAAATTTTGGAAGAAGTACAAAAAGAAGGGATGCCCATGCTGTTGGAAGTGGAGCCGCCGGAAACGGAAATCAGCAAAAGAAGAATTGGATTTTATGAAAGAATTGGTTTTCAGCTGAATTCTTATTCCTACATGCAGCCTGCGTTACAGGCAGGTCAAAAACCTATTCCGTTGTTATTGATGACATTTGGCGAAAAAATGGATGAAACAACATTTCAAAAACGAAAAGATATCCTTTATCGCCATGTTTATAAATGTCAGGATATCCTGTAAAACAGAAATAAGGGAGCGGAAAAATTGATGAAATCAACAGGAAAAAAAGACGGATTCTCCAAAAAACAGCCTAATAAAAGAAAGCCATCTGAAAAAACATTTTCATTGCATTTTGTCCAAAAACGGATGGAGGAATGTCTGGAGAAAGCCATTACTTCCCAATCTTTCCGAGAAGTTGCCGATAAATTGGCAGAAGCTGAAAAATGGATGAGGGAGTTGGAAAAACTGGAGCAAAAAGGGGAATATCATGGGAAGATCCGTGCCAAAGACTATTTATCCAGTTTGCATAACCGCAAAAATAAAATACTGATGGAAGGGGCAGAACGTGCACTGGAGGCGGGCGAAACAAAGGAAATGCTGCTTAGCCGGAGACGTTTTTTGCCGGAAGAAGTCATTGCCTTTATTACATCTTTATAATTGGACATTTTTTACGGATGAAATCAGAAAAAAACAAGATAATTTTGTACTGATTTGATAAAGTTATTATTTTCGTAAAAAATGATACGGAAAAAAAAGGATTGTCTGGTTTTATAGAGAATATGTTAAATATAAAAAGACCTTGAACAAATGGATCAAGTCGAATTATAGAAAATGATAAGTTCATATTTCCAACTTAAGGGGGAGATTACAATGGTAAAGATTCTTGCAGGTGCGAAAGGTGAAGGAAAAACCAAAAGATTAATCGAAATGGCAAATGAAGCCAGCAAAGTAGCAAATGGCACCGTTGTTTTCATTGATGATGACAACTCTCAGATGTATAATCTGCACTACAGCGTACGTTTTGTAGAAACAAAGAAATTCATAATGGAAGATCCTACGGTATTTGAAGGGTTCATTTGCGGTATCCTTTCTCAGAATAGCGATATTGAACATCTTTTTGTAGATGGTTTAAATCAGCTGATCAACGCAACTGGCGATGATAAGTTTGTAAAGTTTATTCAGGATCTGGATGAGATTTGCAAAGAGGCAAATACGGACATTACATTGATCGTAAGCCGTGCAAAAGATACTCTGCCTGCAGAAATCGCTGTTCTTGCAATCTAATTAGGAAAAAGAAAAAAGAAAAAAGAAAAAAGAAAAAAGAAGGATGAGTCAATCATCCTTCTTTTTATTGTGGTAAGTTCTGATCTAATAACTCTTGAAAATCATAGAAATAGAGATCGGCTTCTGCACGAACAGGTGCTTCTTTTGGTTCTGTGATGGCATCTGCAATGGCATAAACTAAGAAGCCGGCTTTTTTGGCACCGCGAATGGCATAAAGGGCGTCTTCAATGACTAAAGTATTTTCAACCGTTCCATCCATTTGACGCATGACTTCCAGATAAGGTGTGCCATCGCCTTTGAAACAGCCCAGTTCCGTACACGTTACAAACCGATCCATATAAGGGCTAATACCCAGCCGTTCAATGGCAGGACGTGCGTAATCAGATTCGGAGGCTGTCAGGATAGACATACGGACCCCTTTCTTTTTTTGCGTCTGCAAAAATTCCAGTACATGTCCTTTTGTTGGAATAGAGGAGCGGTATTTTTCCGCTACATAGGAAATGATCTCTGATACAATATGTTCAGAGGATTCCGCTACACCTAACTCTTTGCGGAAATAGTCTACGGTTTGATATAATGTCATAGTTTGGACGCGTTTTTGCAGATCATCCGGGACAGGGTAACCATATTTTTCTAAGTATTCTTTGCCGGTGCCCATCCATGCCGGCATGGAATCCAGCAGTGTACCATCTAAATCAAATATAATATTTTGAATTTTCATAGAATGCTCTTCCTTTTTTTCGTGATAAAAGTAGTGTACCAGTTTTTGGAAAGAAGGAAAAGGGGAATTTTGAAAAAAAGTAGGAAGTATTTTCCTTTTCACAACTTATAAAAAGAGGTATAATCAATATCATAACATCATTTAAGAAAAAGGAGTGTGAAAAGATGAGTTCTTCTTGTTCACATCATTGCGAAAGCTGTACAGCAAATTGCGGCAGCAGAAAGGAAAAAGATTTTTCTGTACCGTTGGCACAAAAAAGCCATATTAAAAAAGTGATTGGCATCGTCAGCGGAAAAGGCGGCGTCGGAAAAAGCATGGTTTCTATGGCTTTGGCCGTTTTAATGCAGCGCAAAGGCAACCAGTGCGGCATTTTGGATGGAGATATTACGGGACCTTCTATTCCCAAGGGATTTGGGTTGCGGGAAAAACTTGTGACACAAGATGGGTTGATGGTTCCTGCCAAAACAAAAACTGGAATTGATGTGGTATCCACCAACTTGATTTTGGACGAAGAAACAGCTCCTGTCATTTGGCGAGGACCTATGATTAGTGGTGTTGTGCAGCAATTCTGGAAAGATGTGTTGTGGGAAAACGAGGATTACTTGTTTATTGATATGCCGCCTGGAACAGGGGATGTACCGTTAACAGTATTCCAGTCCCTTCCGGTAGATGGCATTGTGGTTGTTTCCTCTCCCCAGGGCTTAGTTGAAATGATTGTGCAGAAAGCGATTTCCATGGCTAAAAAAATGCAGGTGCCCATTTTGGGATTGGTAGAAAATATGTCCTATTTTATCTGTCCGGATTGTGGCGGTAAGTATGAAATCTTTGGGAAAAGCAGTGCGGAAGAATTGGCTGCAGCAGAGGGAATTGACGTGGTTTGCCGGCTGCCCATTTTGCCGCAAATGGCACAGCTGGCAGATGAAGGCTGTTTGGAGGAACTGCCTGGCGCATGGGAAGAAGCGTTAAACCCTCTGATAAATGTATTGGAAAAAATGTAAATTGTCTATTTTTGCCAATAATTTTGTTTAAGGACAGGTTATGGTACTATTAAGGCATAGCAAATTGTATTATAATAAAGACATATTTGGGGTATTTTTTGTTTCTCTGCATAATCGTAACATCTTCGTGAATACATACTCTATTCAAAAGAGTTTGTTTTCCGGATGGTATCTGCAGCATCGCTGTGTGTGGTGACAACCAAAGGAGGCTGAAGTATTTATGATGAACGAAATGGAACAAAAGTTTGTGGAAAAGGTGGATACTTACTATGACGATATGGTAGAAACCTTAAAGAGCATGGTAAATATTGATTCTGGTGAGGATAATCCGGAAGGAATCGAACAGGTAGCACATATTATCGGCGATTTCTTAAAGAATATTCATTTTCAGGTGGAATATCTGGAATATCCTGGTATCTGCACCCATGTGAAAGCAACCAGAAGAAGTGCTAACCCCGATGCAAAGGAAGTTATGATCATTGGTCATATGGATACTGTATTTCCGAAGGGTACTGCCGCAGAAAGACCGTTTACCATTGAAGGCGAAAAAGCTTACGGACCGGGTGTGCTGGATATGAAGAGTGGTATTACCATCGCCCTGTATGCGTTAAAGGCAATGGATGAATTGGATCTATATCATAACCATGTGACCGTTATGTTTGCGGGGGATGAAGAACCTGGTCATCCTCGTACAGACGCGAAAGCCCTCTTTAAGGCAGAAGCAAAAAATAAAAATGCTGTATTTAATATGGAAACCGGTGCAGACAATGGCTCCGTAGTAGTTGGCAGAAAAGCAATTTTCTATCCTATTATTGATGTAGAAGGTATTGCAGCACATTCCGGCAAAGATCCGCAAAAGGGTGCCAGTGCCATTCTGGAACTGATGAAAAAGATTGAAGACTGCTATGCTTTTGCAGCAGCAGATGATGATATTACATTTAACTGCGGTATTATTAAAGGCGGTATCGTTGCAAATGGTATTCCTGCCCATGCCCAGATGCAGGGCGACTTCCGCTGGAGTAAGGTAGAAAGCGGTCCTAAGATCATTGAGGCAATGAAAGAAATCTGCGCGAAGAAATATGATCCCAGAACAACCACTACCTATGTGATGGACCCCAACAGAGGATTTACGTTCCCCTTAGAGCCCGATGAAAAAGTAATGAAGCTGTTTGATGTAGTCCATGCCCAGGGCGAAAAGATTGGGGTAGATATTCAACCTATTCGCGTAGGTGCTGGTGCGGACTCCAATGCGACCTATGAAGCAGGCGCTCCTTCTGTTTGTGCTATGGGCGGCAGAGGCGAGCTGAACCATTCTGCACAGGAATATCTGTGGCTGTATAGTTTAACAGAAAGAGCGAAAATTTTAGGTTTGTCTGTTATGGCTGTAAAATAAATTTATCAAAGGAAGCGTTCCCTAAGGGAACTTCATAAGAAAATAAATACCGCGGGAATTCTTGCAATACAGGGAATTCCCGCGATTTTATTTTGTTGGAATTATTTTGATAGAAAAATTTCCATTGCAGATCCTCTGAAAAAATCTAGTAATTTCGTAAAAAAAGCTGCCAAAAGGGCACTTTTTCTATGTAAGAACTAAAGGGCATATTTCGGGGCTATTATGGCATTGTTCAAAAATGTATCATATAGTTATAAGAAGGAAGTAATTTTGTTGGAATAGACGGGTAAAGTTTGGAATGAATGAAAATAATATTTCTAATTTGTCTTTTATTTCAATGATTTTATTTTCTAAAAATGGCAATATCTACAATTTCATTATTAAATGCAAATCAGGGAAGGGAGTGTTTTTATCATGAATGAAAAGGCTATAATGGAAAAAATCGATGGTTACTATGACAGCATGATTGAGACTTTAAAATCCATGGTTAACATTGATAGCGGCATGGATTGCCCGGAAGGTATTCATGAAGTGGCAGCAATCATCGGCAATTTTCTGAAAGACTTGAAGTTTGAGGTAGAATATTTAGAAACACCTGGTATTGCAACACATGTATTGGCAAAAAGAAAAGGCAGTAAACCTGATGCAAAAAATGTAATGATACTAGGGCATATGGACACGGTATTTCCCAAAGGAACTGCTGCAGACAGACCGTTTTCTATGGATAATGAGAAAGCATATGGTCCTGGTGTATTGGATATGAAAAGTGGTATTACCATTGCGCTGTATGCACTGAAAGCAATGGATGAGTTAGAGATGTTTGAAAATAACGTGACTGTTCTTTTAGCAGGCGATGAAGAATGTGGTCATGCATATACAGATGCAGTAGAGAAAATCAAAGAAGTCGCAACTGGTCAAGATGCTGTATTTAATATGGAAACTGGCGCGGACAGCGGATCTGTTGTATTAAGCAGAACTGGTATTTATTATCCGGAAATTATTGTAGAAGGTATTGCTGCCCATTCTGGCAAGGATCCGGAAAAAGGCGCTAGCGCCATTCGGGAATTGGTATTTAAACTGGTTGATTTGTACAATTTCAGTGATACGGATGATGATATTGCCTTTAATGCCGGCATCATTAAGGGCGGTGTAGCAGCCAATGGCATTGCGGCGCATGCAGAATGTTATGCAGACTTCCGTTATAAGAAAGTGGAAGCTGGTCCAAAGATTTTAAAAGCGGTGGATGAAATCTGCAATGGAAAAACATATGTACCCAGAACACACACCAAACTTACCCTGGATCCCAAGAGAGGATTTATCCCGATGGAATGCAGCGAAGAAAGCATGAAGCTTTTTGAGATTGTGCATGCGCAGGGAGAAAAAGTGGGCATTGACATCAAAGGAATTGCAGTTGGCGCGGGTTCTGACTCTTGCTATACAGCTGTGGTTGGCGCGCCTACAGTTTGCGCAATGGGTGCAAGAGGTGAATTGAATCACGGCGCAAAAGAATATATTTGGCTGTATAGTTTGACTGAGAAAGCAAAAGTGCTCGCATTGTCTATTCTTTCTGTATAACCGAAAAAAACGTTTCCCTGGTATCAGGGAAACGTTTTTTTATTGTTCTTTTTCTTCGTTTTTGATCTCCCAATGGATTAAAATGGTTAAAGCGGCACGCAGCAGAATAATGGCACCTACAATGGCAATTTCGCTTAGTTCCCGTACAACAACGGTACGGAGGATTTCACTGCCCAGCTTAAATTCCAAACCCATGGCTAAGCCTTTTCCCAGCTTTAACCGGGTTTCTGTATCTCGCTTTATATAAGAGATGATTCCTTGAATGCCGGTAACAATGATAACGACCACACCGGTATATTCAAAAAGCAAAATAGCGGCTTCCACAATCCAATCCAGCAAGCTGTTCATCAATTCCATATTATTTTCCTCCCATAGCATTCCCGTTCATGCAACTTCTTATGAAAACTATACTGCGAATGAAAAAAACTGTCAATTCTAAACAAGAAACTTCCTGTTTTGTTCTAAAAATAATTCGATTTATATATAATGGCAGATCTCAAAAAGGAAGAAAAGAGAAAATAATTATAAATATAACTATTTTTCTATTTCTATGATATAAGTTTTATGATAAAATTAACTTAAAAGATGTATTTTGAAACAACCCTGTCATATAACTTGAATAAGGAAGGAGTGCAAATAAAATGGAAGAAAAACTTTTGTTGGCGATTGATGATTATAATAACGAAATGATAAACATGCTCCAAACTTTAGTTAATATTGACAGCAATGCGGATTGCCCAGAGGGCATAAACAAAGTTGCCCATGTAATTGGAGAATTTCTTTTAGAATTGGGATTTGAGGTGTCTTATCCGGAAGTGCCGGGAGTTGTAACCCATATCATTGCAAAAAGAGCAGGGAATGCAAAAAATCCGAAAAAAATAATGATTATTGGTCATATGGATACAGTTTTCCCAAAGGGTACTGCGGAAGAAAGACCATTTTCCATGGATGCAGAAAAAGCTTATGGTCCCGGTGTATTGGACATGAAAAGCGGCATTACTATTGCGCTCTATACGGTGAAATCGCTGATTGAAACAGATTTGTTTGAAAATGATATAACGATTTTCTTCTCTGGAGATGAAGAATATGCGCATCAGCATTCCGATGCTGCAAAAATGTATTTGGATCTGGCAAAGGATAAAGATGCCGTATTCAATATGGAGACTGGCGCGGATAGCGGTTCTGTGGTATTGAGCAGAACAGGCGCATATTTGCCTAAAATATATGTGGATGGTATTGCGGCTCACTCTGGCAAAGATCCGCAAAAGGGTGCCAGTGCAATCCGGGAATTGGTATTTAAGCTGGCTGACTTGTACCGCTTTGCAGATACAGATGACAATATTTCATTTAATGCGGGGATTATACGGGGCGGCGTAGCAGCCAATGGCATTGCGGCACATGCGGAGATGGAAGGCGATTTCCGCTTTAAAACAGTGGAAGCGGGACCGAAAATTCAAGCGGCTTTGCAGGAAATATGTGAAAAAACTTATGTGCCGCGTACTACCACAAAGTTGGATTATAATCCCCAAAAAGCATATATCCCGATGGAACGAACCCAAAAGAATGAATGGCTGTATGAAATTGTGCATGCACAGGGCAAGAAGCTGGGGATAGAAATTGCAGCCATTGGGGTTGGTGCTGGCTCGGATTCTTGCTTTACCAGTTGCGCTGGTGCACCTACTGTTTGCGCTATGGGTGCGAGAGGAGAGTTAAACCACAGCTCCAAAGAATATATCTGGCTGTATAGCTTGACAGAACGTGCAAAATTATTAGCATTATCTATTTTGGCAGTGGGGCATACAAAACCATATGAAAACTGAAAAGCATCACAGACGGGAAAGATAGGAAATGAAGCGTGCAGCGGCATAAATTAGGGGTAGAAGAAATTTATTGGTAAGAGAGACAAAAGAAGAAGGGGAGGAAAAGCAAGATGAAATTATGTGTAATTGGTCCAAAAGGAACTGTGGACCGGATGTGTGAAGTCATCAAGAAGTTTTTCCCGGAGTTACAGCTAACATCTATTGTTTATCAGGTTTATCATGAGGTATTAGATTATTTTCCGCAAATTCAGGATGAAGTGGATATGATCCTATTTGCTGGTGCTGCATCTTTTAAGCTTTGTGAAAAACATTTCATGCCGAAAGTCCCATGGGAGTACATTCCAAGACATGGCAGCATACTGCTGCGCTCTTTATTAGAAGCGGAGTGTGTATTAAAAAAGGACATTACAAATTTAAGCATTGATACGTATACGGAAAAAGTACTGCAAGAAGCATATGATGAAATCGGCATCGATCCCCAAAAAAGACATTTATATATTGCGCAGCGTAGACTGACAGAAGATGGGTATTTAGATTATTTGTTAGACTTTCATAAACGAAATTATGAAGAAAATCATGTTTCTTGCTGTATTACCGGATTGACGGAAGTCTATGTGCAGCTGAAAAAATGGGGGATACCCTGTGTAAAGACGGTAGCCACAGCAAATATTATTATAGAATTAGTTAAGAAATTGAAACTGCGGTATAATGTGCAAGTCAGCGGAGAAAACGAGATTGTGGCTATGGTAGTAGAATTGAATCTGTCTAGTAAGTATTCCGTAACAGGAGATGACCAGTATGTATTTTTGAATAACCGCTTAAAGGTACTGCAAAATATATACCGTTTTAGTTACCGTGTAGATGGGGTAGTGGTAGAAAAAAGCGATCATGAATTTTTGATTTTTACCACAAGAAAGTATATGGATGCAGAAAGTAATGGGTTGCAGCAGCTTTATTTTCTGGATTTACTGCGAGAATGTGGTGTAACAAATATTTCCATTGGTGTTGGATATGGGAATTCCGCGGCAGAAGCACAAAAAAATGCTTCTCGCGGCGCTGAATTATCCAGAGAAGAAGGTGACTGCGCCTTTGTATTTTTTGCAAATGGCAAATCTTTAGGACCTATTTTTTTACGGGAGAAGCGACTGAAAGAGCAATTGGATCAGGATTTTTCAAAACTGGCGAAAGAAAGTCACTTAAGCATTAATACAATTTATAAAGTATATAGTAGTACTGTAAAGCTTGGGGAAAAAGAATGTACCTCTAAGGAATTAGCGGATCTTTGTGGGTTTACCTATCGCACCATGAACCGCATTTTAGTAAAATTGATAGAAGCGGGTTGTTGTGAGATTATAGGAGAAAGCATTATTGAGAATTATGGCAGACCCAGCCGTATACTGAAATTTCATTGGTTTGAAAAAGAATAATTTAGAAAGAAAAAAGCACGAAAAGAGATTTTCTTTTCATGCTTTTTTCTTTATTTTTCAGAAGGAGCAGGAGCGCGTTCAATCTGATATTGATCAGCTGCCCGCCAGTTATTACAAGCTTCTTCCAAAGAAGTAATGGTTAATCCTTTTTCTGTGATTTCCATAAAATAAGTTCCATTGTTGTAAAAATGGATGACTTCATCTCCATCTAAAGTAGTGTTACCTACTTGTGCTAAGCAGGAAAAAGGATTGATGCGGATAAAGCTAATCATGCTGTCCACACTGCTGATTTGATTTTCATTGGGTACAAATTCATAAATTCTGCCAAAATAGCTGCCGCCTATTTTACCATAGAACTCCAGACCATAGATGGAGGAATCTTCTGCCAATGCAGAACGAATAGAAAGTATATTATCTAGTTTACCATCTAAATAGATCTGTACATCAATACGATTGGAAATAGAGGTACGTTCGTCATCGGAAACGAAAACAGGCAGATAGGAGAGATTTTCTCCAAATATCTTTCCGTTCCAACTCGTTATCTCCACAGAAGTATCGCCGCTTACATCCAATATAACAGTACGCCAGGTGTTATCACCATCTTTATCAAAATAGGATACTGTCAATTGATCTGTGTCGGTGCATACGATGGTATTCCATTGTGCTGTATCACTGGAAGCGATGGAGCAGACGTGAGAAATGCCTTCTCTGGTGGCTTTGATTACCTTATGATTGGCTTCATCTGCCAGGTAGATACTGCCATCACTGCCTGCGGTTATATGAAAGGCTTGATAACCATGCTCGTCCAGCTGCAGGTCATAGGTACCAACCAAGTTTCCGCTAAAATCATACTCGAAAATAGAATCTGCCAACAGCAGGATGGTGCCATCCTGTGTGAAACAAAAATCGCGGATAGAAGATTGTCCATCCGTGGAAAGGGTAAAATCCAGTTCTGGATGATTTTCTGCAGATAAAGTAAGCCACTCAAAATTGGGTAATGTTTTTTGTGTGGTATCCGTTTGAGATACAGATTCTTCTTCCTTTTGTGAATCATTTGTATCGGATAGTTCACAGCCGCTGCAACATGCTGTTAACAGCATGGAAAGTAATAAAATGCGGACGCGTTTTTTACAGATCATATGTTACTGTTCCTCCAGTCCATACAAAAAGATTTCCTTTGATTTTTGAAAGGAAATACCACAAAAAGTGGTCGCTTTTTATGTTTGCATAGAGCCCTTTTTACGAAGGGATCATCAAAGAATTAAATTTTAGAATGCGACTAGGACGGCCATGATTTTTCATCATCATTTTGCCCTGAATTTCGCAGTATCCGGTATCGCAAAGTTTCAAAATAATACGATCCATACTACGATAGTTGATATCGCATAATTTTGCCAACTCCTTGGAAGTATACTCCAATTTTCCAGTTTTTGCAATATTACTGTAGATTTTATAGATGGTGTTGATACTGATGCCGGTATCCAGAGAAATTTTGTTAAACCGTTCATCGTAATTTTCTGTTGTAACAGAAGTAGAGGAATGGAACAGAGGTCCAATCTGCTCTCCGTTTTCGAATATAACAAAGGCTGTGTTTCCGCCATAATTTTGCGCCAAACTAATGCCTTCAAAGGCTTTTTGCTTAGAGCCGTTTGCGGTTTTTCCATATCCAATGCCAATGTAAACATCTACGGAAAGGCACTCCTCCAGCGCATCTAAAAGAGATAATTTTTTAAAATCGTTTGTTTCTGTTTCCAAAATTTTTTTGGTGGTAAAAATCAAAAATTCATTGAATCCGTGTTCTTCTACTACACCATCTACACGGTAGCTAAACGCGTACAGCTTGTCCAACAGTTTGATACGATTGGAAGTGAAAGTATACTCGTCTTCTTTGACGACGGAATACGTAGAAGGCATTGCCATTTTTACCGCAACAATGGCGATTTGGTTTTCACTGTTTTGTTTTGCGGTAAATTGTGTTTGCAGATTCTTAATTGTATGCAATATAATTTCATCGGTAGGTTTTGTTAAAACAGAAGGAATACGTTCTTTCTGCAATTCCTCATAGACGGGAAGAATACCCGTTACACAGCAAGAAACTTTATTGTTATAGAAATTATTCCGGTGGAATTCCAACAGGTACTGGTTATAATCATTTTCCAGATAACGCTGTTCCGCATAATAAATTTTGGTAGAAGCAGGATTGATTCCAATTTCTGAAAACAGGTTATCCAAAACAGTATGGGTATAGGTATCTAAAGAAAGAAAACGAATATCTTTCTTTAATACATAGTTAATGCAGAATAACGCTTTAATGAGTGTACGTTCATGACGGGGAATACGTTCATAGAGCACGGAATGCAGCGCTTCCGAACGCGTTTCTTCACAAAGGCGGAAAGGAGATTTACCGCCAAAGAGAATGGCATCTACCTTACCGTTATAACGATCTACAATTTGTGGTGCATCACGATAGTCAATATATTTTTCAATATACAGCGTAATGCTGGGGAAAGTATTGCGAACGATATCACTGATACGTTCTGCAATATCGGGAGGTGCAATAGCCAGCAGTTTCATGGAGATGTCTCCTTTCTTACAAAATGATAAATAAAGACAGTTTTTGTCCTTTTATCTTAATACGAAAAGTTGATATATTCAAGTATTTTTGCAAAAAAAGAAACCACAGGAAGGAAATTCCTGTGGTTTGTCTTTATGTTGCCTTAAAATGTTTTTCCTTTTCTCAGCATTTTACCGGCACATACATCCAATTGCTTGCCATCATGGAAAGCAATCTGTCCATTCACAATAACGGTATCGATACCAGTAGGGTACTGTTGAGGATGGGTATAAGTTGCTGTATCTGCAATGGTTTCGGGATCAAATACAACAATATCAGCAAAATTGCCTTCTTTGAGGATACCACGATCTGTAAAACCAATTCTCTTTGCAGGCAAGCCCGTCAGTTTCCGTACAGCCTGCTCGAAGGTGAGGACACCTTTCTCGCGTACATAGGTAGCAAATAACTTACCTACTGTACCAAATGCACGAGGATGAGGCTTGCCAATAGACAGCAGACCTTCATCAGACAGATCCATGCTGTCGGAACCGATCATGCCATCAGGATCTGCAATCACTTGATCTACGTCATCCTGGCTCATAGACAGGTTCAGCATCTGAATCTTGCTCTTTTCTTCTACCAGCAGATCAAAGAAAGCCTGGAAAGGATCTACGCCACGGTCTGCAGCAACTTCCAGCACATTCATGCCTTCGTATTTCTTATTGGCTTCTGTCATAACGGAGCAAAGCACAATACCCTTGAAACCACCGGTCATGATATAGAAGGACTGCCAGCCAGGGATACCTTCCTGCATTTCACGCTTGATACGTTCCTGATTTTCAGGAATCTGAATGCGCTCCAGCATTTTATCTACGCCGCCTTCAAAGGTCCAAGTAGGCAACAGGGTACCTAAAGAGGACATACCAGCGTTGTAGGGGTAAGCATCAAATGTAACATCCAAGCCTTCTGCTCTTGCATTGTTAATCTTTTCAAATACCTTATCAATGGTGCCGAAGTTCTTTTCGCCCATGACTTTCAGGTGAGAAATGTGCAGGGGTACACCTGCGGTCTTTGCAATATAAATTGCTTCATCAATGGCATCCAGAACGCCATCGCCTTCATCCCGCATATGTGTGCAGTAGAAACCGCCATAAGGCTTCATAGCAGAGCAAAGTTCAGCCAGTTCTTCCTTAGAAGTATAGGAACCAGGCAGATAAACCAGACCAGTGGTCAGACCGATACAGCCTGCTTCCATTGCTTTTGCAACTTCTGCCTTCATGTGTTCCAGCTGCTCAGGTGTTGCATCGCCTTTTGCAAAGCCCATTTCATCAATACGAACAGGACCCTGTGCACAGTAAGCAACGATATTTACAGCAGTAGTGCTTTTTTCCACATAGTCGAAGTATTCTTCCATGGTATTCCAGTGCAGCTCCAGGGGAGCGGGGATAGTACCGATGATACGGGTAGAAAGATACTTGATCAGTTCATCTTTTCTGCTGTCACGGATAGGCGCAACACCGATACCGCAGTTTGCCACTACGTCGGTGGTTACACCGCTATGGATACGCGCTCTGCTGTATTTATCATACAAAATAGACAAATCAGAGTGGGTATGGAAGTCGATAAAGCCGGGGGAAACCATTTTACCGGTTGCATCGATAGTTACTTTTGCATCTTCATTTTTCAGATCGCCAATGGCAACAATTTTTTCACCATTAATTGCCAGGTCAGCCTGAAATCTTGCGGCACCAGTACCGTCTACAATGGTACCGTTAACGATTTTTAAATCAAACATAGAAGAACTCCTTTCCAAAAGTATGGATTTATTTTGTACCCCACTTCCTGCTAAAAACAGGGGTGTGGGGTACTTTGTTTTTTAGCGGCTGCACTTATTTCTCAGTACACGACCAGCATGTACATCTTCTAACTGTACACCGTTTTCCATTGCAATCTGACCGTTTACGATTACAGTATCCATACCTACGGAATACTGCTTGGGATTTGCATAAGTTGCCAGATCGCCGAATGTATCAGCATCAAAGATCAGTACATCTGCATAGTAACCTTCTTTCAGAGTACCTCTTTCATCAGCGAAGCCCAGACGCTTTGCAGGCAGGCTGGTCATCTTGCGAACAGCATCTTCTACAGTAATCAGACCTTTTTCTCTTACGAATTCACGGAAAATGATACCGGTGGTACCATAAGCACGGGGATGGGGCTTACCATAGTTCAGGATACCATCGTTGGCAAAGTCACAAGAGTCAGAACCAATCATAGTATTGGGCTCTGCAATGATATAATCTACGGTGCTCTGTTCCATACCAGGAGCGGTTACCTGAATCTTACCGTTTTCATCAATCAGCAAGTCAAAAACAAAATCAAATACATCCTTGCCGGCTTTTTCTGCTGCTGCAGCAATGGTAACACCTTCCATCCATTTGTTATGTTCTTGATTTACAGAACAGATGGCAGGTTTGTTCCAATCATAGCCAACAATTGCATAGAAATTCTGCCAGCCGGGTACACCGTTGATGATGTCATGTTTTGCTTTTTCACGCAGTTCCGGTACTTTCAAACGTTCTACCAGCTTCGGAACGCCGCCTTCGAAAATCCAAGGAGGCATGAATGCACCCAGACTGGTCATACCTGCATTATAGGGGTAAGCATCATACGTAACTTCCAGACCTTCCGCCTGTGCCTGATGGATTTTATCAAATACTTTTTCCAGATTGCCGGAGTTTAAAGAACCAGAGATCTTCAAGTGGGAGATATGCAGGGGCACACCGCCATTTTTTGCAATATAAATTGCTTCATCAATGGCATCCAACTCGAAATCACCTTCGTCACGCATATGTGTGCAGTAGTAACCGCCATAAGGAGCCATTGCTTTACACAATTCAGCCAGTTCTTCCTTGCCGGTATATGCGCCAGGCATATAAACCAGGCCAGTGGTCATACCAATAGCACCGTCTTTCATTGCCTGTGCCAGTTTTTCTTTCATGTGTTCCAGCTGTTCGGGAGTAGCTTCACCCTGCGCAAAACCCATTTCGTCAATACGAAGTGCACCCTGTGCACAGTAAGCTGCTACGTTTACTGCCGGAGGATTCTTTTCGATATACTGGAAGTATTCCGCTTCGGTATTCCAATCCAGGAACAAAGGTGCGTTGACAGTACCAACAATTCTGGTTTGCAGATAGTTAATCAAATCCTGTTTTCTTTCGTCACGGATAGGTGCCAGACCAATACCGCAGTTACCAATTACCAAAAGGGTTACACCGGCATAAACACGGCTGCAAGAACGCTGGTCAAACAGGATCGTATAGTCAGAGTGGGTGTGGAAGTCGATGAAACCAGGGGAAACTACTTTTCCCTTTGCATCGATGACTTTCTTTGCTTCTTCATTGCTCAAATCGCCGATGGCAGCGATTTTGTCCCCGTTGATGGCAAGATCTGCGGCAAATGCCTTTTTACCTGTACCATCAACGATTTTACCGTTGATAATTTTAATATCATACATAACAGTTATATCCTTTCTGTTTCAAGAAAAAAGTTATTTTGTATTTTTTTTACGCAGCATTCTGCCGGCATGGACATCTTCCAGCTGTACGCCATTTTCCATTGCTACCTGACCATTGACAATCACAGTATCAATACCAACACTGTACTGCTTGGGATCAGCATAAGTAGCTTTATCCGCAATGGTTTCGGGGTCAAAAATAACTATATCTGCAAAATATCCTTCTTTCAGAGTGCCACGTTCGTTTGCAATACCTAAACGTTTTGCAGGCAGGCTGGTCATCTTCCGTACTGCATCTTCATTGGTTAAAAGACCCAATTCTCTTACATAACGACGGAAGATAATACCGGTAGTGCCATAAGCACGAGGATGGGGTTTACCAAAATTAAGAATACCATCGTGAGCAAAGTCACAAGAGTCGGAGCCAATCATAGTGTCGGGGTGGGAGATAACAGTATCTACATCGTCCTGATCCATAATGGTATTGACTACCTGAATCTTACCATTTTCACTGATCAGCAGGTCGAAAGCAAAGTCGAAGGCATCTACACCAGCATCGTCTGCCAGATCTTGCAGAATCTTACCTTCCATATACTTGTTTTCTTCCTTCATAACAGAACCGATCATAACACCTTTCCATCCGCTGCACATTACATAGGTAGAATGCCAGGTGCCTTTTTCTGTTTCACTGCCATTAATGATGTCATGCTTTGCTTTTTCACGCAGTTCCGGTACTTTCAGACGATCTACCAGATTGGTTACACCGCCTTCGAAAAGCCAAGGGGGCATATAAGCGCCCAAACTGGTCATACCGCAGTTATAAGGATAAGCATCAAAAGATACTTCCAGACCTTCTGCTTCCGCTGCTTTCAGTTTTTCAAAGCAAACTTTTACATTACCAAAATTTTGAGAACCCATGCTCTTTAAATGGGAAATATGGAGGGGAACGCCACCGGTTTTTGCGATGTAGATGGCTTCATCCAGTGCTTCCATTTCTAAGTCGCCTTCATCCCGCATGTGAGTGCAGTAGTAACCGCCATAGGGAGCCATTGCTTTACACAGTTCGGCCATTTCTTCCTTAGGTGTGTAAGAACCGGGCATATAAATCAGACCACTGGTTAAACCAATGCAGCCGGCTTCCATTGCTTTTACCACTTCAGCTTTCATGTGTTCCAGCTGTTCAGGAGAAGCGGGACCATCCTGGAATCCCATTTCGTCAATACGAACGGGACCTTGTGCCAAATATGCCACTACATTGACAGCAGGGGGATTGCTTTCAATCCGCTTGAAATACTCATCTACAGTATTCCATTCCAAGAAAAGAGGTGCATTAACGGTACCAACAATACGAGTACTCAGATAATTGATCAAATCCTGTTTTCTTTCATCCCGAATGGGTGCCAGACCGATACCACAGTTTGCAATAACGCTGGTGGTTACACCGGCATGAATACGGCTGCATGCACGCTGGTCAAAGAGAATGGTATAGTCGGAATGGGTATGGAAGTCGATGAAACCGGGTGCAACCATTTGGCCTTTTGCATCAATGACTTTCTTTGCATCTTCTTTGCTTAAATCACCGATGGCAACGATTTTGTCACCATTGATGGCAAGATCTGCGGCAAAGGCCTTTTTTCCAGTGCCGTCTACGATCAAACCATTGATAATTTTGATGTCAAACATGGATGTCATCCTTTCTAAAAAATAGAAGTTTTATGTTTACTTTCTACGCAGCAGTCTGCCGGCATGGACATCTTCCAGCTGTACGCCGTTTTCCATGGAAACCTGACCATTGACAATCACAGTATCAATGCCGACACTGTACTGTTTGGGATCAGCATAAGTAGCCACATCGGAAATGGTTTCCGGATCGAAAATGACGATATCTGCAAAATAACCTTCTTTTAGAGTACCACGTTCATTTGCAATGCCCAGCCGTTTTGCAGGCAAGCTAGTCATCTTTCGTACCACATCTTCATTGGTAAGCAGCCCAAGCTCCCGTACATAACGACGGAACATAACGCCCGTAGTGCCATATGCTCTGGGATGAGGCTTGCCAAAATTCAAAATACCATCATGGGCAAAGTCGCAGGAGTCGGAACCGATCATGGTGTTAGGATCTGTGATAACTGTATCGACATCGGCTTGATCCATGATAGAGTCTACAACTTGAACTTTACCATTTTCACTGATGAGCAGATCAAAGGCAAAGTCGAAGGCATCTACACCGGCATCATCTGCCAGATCTTGCAGGGTTTTGCCTTCCATATATTTATTTTCCTCTTTCATAACGGAGCCGATCATAACGCCTTTCCAGCCGCCGCACATGACAAAGGTAGAGTGCCAGTTGTCTAACCCATTGATGACATCTTGTTTTGCTTTTTCCCGCAGTTCCGGCACTTTCAATCGTTCTACTAAATTACTTACGCCGCCTTCAAACAGCCAAGGAGGCATAAAAGCGCCTAAGCTGGTCATACCACGGCTATAAGGATAAGCGTCATAAGAAACTTCCAGTCCTTCTGCCTCAGCCGCTTTTAGTTTTTCGAAGCAAAGCTTTACATTTCCATAGTTTTGCGCACCCATAGCTTTCAAGTGGGATACATGGAGGGGAACACCGCCTTCTTTTGCGATGTAGATGGCTTCGTCCAGTGCTTCCATCTCCAGATCGCCTTCATCCCGTATATGAGTGCAGTAATAGCCGCCATAGGGAGCCATAGCCTTGCACAGTTCCGCCATTTCTTCCTTAGGAGTGTAAGAACCGGGCATATAAATCAGACCACTGGTCAGACCTACACAGCCGGCTTCCATTGCTTTTACCACTTCAGCCTTCATGTGTTCCAGCTGTTCCGGAGAAGCGGGACCATCCTGGAATCCCATTTCGTCAATACGCACGGGACCTTGTGCCAAATATGCCACTACATTGACAGCAGGGGGATTGCTTTCAATCCGTTTGAAATACTCATCTACGGTATTCCAGTCCAGGAAAAGAGGCGCATTCACAGTACCAACAATGCGTGTACTCAAATAACTGATCAGGTCCTGTTTCCGTTCATCACGAATGGGAGCCAGACCGATACCGCAGTTTGCGATGACGTTGGTGGTTACGCCGGCATGAATACGGCTGCATGCACGCTGGTCAAAGAGAATGGTATAGTCAGAATGGGTGTGGAAGTCGATGAAGCCGGGTGCAACCATTTGTCCTTTGGCATCGATGACTTTCTTTGCATCTTCTTTGCTTAAATCACCAATTGCTGCAATTTTATCGCCATTGATGGCAAGATCTGCGGCAAAGGCTTTTTTGCCAGTGCCGTCTACGATCAGACCATTGATAATTTTAATATCAAACATGGAGGTCATCCTTTCTGTTTGAAGTATCCTTCGTGTTTTTTCTACGCAGTACACGACCGGCATGTACGCTTTCCAATTGCTCGCCATGTTCCATAGCGATTTGACCATTCACAATCACAGTGTCAATTCCAGTGGTATAACGTCTGGGATTGACATAGTCTGCTTGATCTGCAATGGTTTCCGGATCAAAAATGACGATATCTGCATAGTAGCCTTCTGCCAATATACCGCGTTCCATTCCAAAGCCCATTCGCTTAGCAGGCAGACTGGTTAGCTTTTTGACAGCATCTTCCAAAGAAAGTGCGCCTAATTCCCGTACATAACGACGGAAAAGAATCCCAGTCGTGCCATAAGCACGGGGATGGGGCTTTCCATAGTTTAAAATGCCGTCATTGGCAAAATCGGCAGAATCGGAGTCGATGATTGTATCAGGGTCCAATACGATATCATCTACTTCGCTTTGGTTCATAACAAAAGGAATTACCTGAATTTTTCCTTCTTCTTCTATAAGAAGATCAAAGCAGAATTCGAAGGTATCCTTTCCTTCCTGTTTTGCAAGGGAAGCAATATCCTTTCCTTCCATCCACTTATTTTTTTCGGAACCTACAGATGCCATCAGGACATTTTCCCAGTTTCCAACGGTCAGATAGAAGTTAGACCAGCCTTTGATGCCGCCATGTTCCATATCATAGCGGGCTTTATCCCGAAGCTCACGGGATTTTAAGCGTTTCATCATTTCATCAACGCCGCCTTCAAACATCCAGGGCGGCATAAAAGCACCTAAAGAGGTCATGCTGGCAGCATAAGGGTAGGTATCATATGTAATTTCCAAACCTTCTGCTTGTGCCTGATGAATTTTTTCAAAAGCCTTTTTTGCATTCCCCAGATTCTTTCCGCCCTTATTTTTCAGATGTGAAATATGGAGAGGAACACCACCGGTTTTTGCGATATAAATAGCTTCATCGATGGCTTCTAATAAACCATCGCCCTCATCCCGCATATGTGTGCAGTAATAACCGCCATAGGGAGCCATTGCTTTGCATAGTTCTGCCAATTCCTCTTTTTCTGTATAGGCGCCTGGCATATAAACCAAGCCGGTAGATAACCCAATGGCACCTTCTTCCATGGCCTGTACCACTTCTTTTTTCATAGCTTCCAGTTCTTCTGGTGCAGCAGGACCGCTGCGGAATCCCATCTGATTGATGCGAATGGGACCTTGCGCCAAATAAGAAGCAATGTTCGTAGCCGGCGGATCTTTTTCAATATAAGCGAAATATTCACTGAATGTATTCCAGTTTAAAAACAGCGGTGCATGGATAGAACCTACAATACGCGTGGAAAGATAGTGGATTAATTCCTCTTTATGCGCATCTGCAATAGGCGCGACACCAATGCCGCAGTTGCCGATCACACTGGTTGTAATACCAGCGCGGATACGGCTGCAGCAACGCTGGTCAAAGAGAATGGTGTAGTCAGAGTGGGTATGAAAATCAATAAACCCAGGAGAGACTGCTTTTCCGGCTGCGTAAATGATTTTTTTTGCGGTCTCTTGTTTTAGATCGCCAATGGAAACAATCTTATCTTTGGTGATTGCCACATCAGCAGGAAAGGCCTTCTTTCCTGTACCATCTACGACCAAACCATTTTTGATGAGAATATCATACATACAGAGACCTCCTTTCCTATGAAATCATCATGATCGCTGTAAAAACAGATACCACCGGAAGTACTATGCTGCCGGTGGTATCTTATACGGCATTATTTATCTTTTCTTCTCAGCATACGACCTGCATGGACTTCGTCGATCTGTTTGCCGTCTCTCATAGAGATTTGACCATTCACGATAACAGTATCAATGCCTACAGTGTACTGCTTAGGATCAGCATAAGTTGCTTTATCTGCAATTGTTTCAGGATCGAAAATAACGATATCAGCGTAGTAGCCTTCTTTTAAGGTGCCGCGTTCGTCTGCGATACCCAGTCTCTTTGCGGGTAGGCTGGTCATTTTACGAACCGCATCTTCATAGGTTAACATGCCTTTTTCTTTTACATAATAACGGAACATAACACCGGTCGTACCGTAAGCACGAGGGTGGGGCTTACCAAAGTTGAGGATGCCATCATTTGCAAAGTCACAGGAGTCAGAACCGATCATGCAATCGGGATCAGTAATAACCAGATCTACATCGTCCTGGCTCATGATATAAGGGGTAATCTGTACCTTGCAGTTTTCTTCGATCAGCAGATCATAGCAGAAATCAACAGGGTCTTTACCCAGCTTTTCTGCTGCGGCAGCGATAGTCATACCTTCCAGATATTTGTTTGCGTCGGTAAATACAGATGCAATGAGGATGTTCTGCCAGCCGCCGGTCATCAGGAAGTAATCCTGCCAACCCTTGATGCCATGGAAAATATCATATCTTGCTTTTTCACGCAGCTCAGGCTGTTTCAAACGTTCTACCATGCTGCTTACGCCGCCTTCAAACAGCCAAGGGGGCATAATCGCACTCAAACCAGTCATACCTGCGGTGTAGGGGTAAGCATCATACGTTACCTCCAGACCTTCTGCCTGTGCCTGGTGAATTTTTTCAAATACCTGTTTTACATTGCCCCAGTTCTGTGCACCCATTGCTTTCAGGTGAGAAACGTGCAGGGGAACACCGCCGTTTTTCGCAATGTAGATTGCTTCGTCCAAGGCTTCCATTTCGCCGTCGCCCTCATCACGCATATGTGTGCAGTAGTAACCGCCGAAAGGAGCGATTGCCTTACACAGCTCAGCCAATTCTTCCTTGCTGGTATAAGCACCGGGCATATAGATCAAACCGCTGGTCAAGCCAATGGCACCGTCTTTCATTGCCTGCGTCAGTTTTGCTTTCATGTTTGCCATCTGTTCATCGGTTGCCTTACCCTGAGCAAAGCCCATTTCGTCAATACGGATGGCGCCCTGTGCGCAGTAAGAAACGATATTTACAGCCGGAGGATTCTTTTCGATGTACTTAAAGTATTCGTCTTCTGTATTCCAATCTAAGAACAGGTCTGCATTGATGGTACCTACAATACGGGTGGAAAGATAGCTGATCAGATCAGCCTTTTTCTCATCCCGGATAGGAGCCAAACCAATACCGCAGTTGCCAATTACCATGGAGGTAACGCCGGAATAAATACGGCTTGCTGCACGCTGGTCAAAAAGGATCGTGTAATCAGAGTGTGTGTGGAAATCAATGAAACCAGGTGCTACCATTTTTCCTTTTGCATCAATTACCACCTTGGCTTCTTCTTTTGAAAGATCTCCAATCGCAGCGATTTTATCGCCATTTACAGCGATATCTGCTTTGAAGCGATGTTTTCCGGTACCGTCTAAAATAATACCGTTAACGATTTTCATGTCGAACATCTTTGATCCCTCTTTCTAAGTTAGAATAATAGTTGTGAAAGTTAAAGTTGTATAAAAATACATACAAATTTATTTTAGCATAAGAATTTCTGCAAATCAAGAAAAGAACAAGAAAAAATGATACAAAATGAAAGAATTATAAGCAAAAGCAATAAAAATAGGGTGTAAAAATGTAAAAAGTACAACAAAATATATAATTTTTATAGTATTTTTCAAAATATTATTTCTAAGAGAGATAAAGAAAAAAGAATGTAAAATAGGGAAGTAAGAAAAAAAGACTGTACGGAAATCCGTACAGTCTTTTTGTTTGTATTTCAGAAATTCTTAGAGGAAAAGGTTAGTTTGCTTTTCTTCTCAGAACACGACCTGCATGCACATCTTCGTTCTGTTTGCCGTTTTCCAGTGCAACCTGACCGTTTACGATAACAGTATCCACACCAACGGTGTACTGCTTCGGATCAGAATAGGTAGCCTTATCAGAAATGGTTTCAGGATCGAAGATAACTACGTCAGCGTAGTAACCTTCTTTCAACGTACCGCGTTCATCGCCAAAGCCCAATCTCTTAGCGGGCATACTGGTCATTTTCTGTACAGCCTGCTCGTAGGTCAGCATGCCTTTTTCACGTACATAGTAACGGAACATGATGCCGGTTGTACCATAAGCACGAGGGTGGGGCTTACCAAAGTTCAGGATACCGTCATTTGCAAAGTCGCAGGAGTCGGAACCAACAAATGTCATAGGGTCACAGATGATTTCATCTACTTCATCCTGGTTCATCATGAAAGGTACAACCTGGATCTTCGCATTTTCCTGAATTAAGAAATCATAAACGAATTCAAAAGGATCGTCATAGCCGCGCTTCTTAGCAGCTTCGGAGATAGTGGTACCTTCCAGATCTTTGTTTTCTTCTGTAAATACAGAAGCGATCTGTACGCCGTCCCAGTTACCGCTCATCAGGTAGAAGCTCTGCCAGCCTTTAATGCCATTCTGAATATCATGGGTAGCTTTGTCACGGTTTTCCTTTACTTTCAGTCTTTCTACCAGGTTGCTTACGCCGCCTTCAAAGATCCAGGGGGGCATGAAAGCACTCAAACCAGTCATACCAGCTGCATAAGGGTAGGTGTCGTAAGTGACTTCCAGACCGTCAGCCTGTGCTTCTTTGATCTTAGCCCAAACCTTCGGCAGCATTACGCCAAAGTTCTTGTAACCCATAATTTTCAGATGGGAGATGTGAAGAGGAACGCCGCCATTTTTTGCAATGTAAATTGCTTCATCCATTGCTTCCAGTTCGTTGTCGCCTTCGTCACGCATATGTGTGCAGTAATAACCGCCGTAAGGAGCCATTGCCTTGCACAGTTCCGCCATTTCTTCTTTTTGTGTATAAGCGCCGGGCATATAAACCAGACCACTGGAAAGACCAATTGCGCCTTCTTCCATAGACTGCGCTACCTTTGCCTTCATGTGTTCCAGTTCTTCTTCTGTTGCCAGACCTCTCTTAAAGCCCATTTCGTCAATACGGATGGGACCCTGTGCCAAATAAGCAGCAACGTTTACTGCGGGGGGATTCTTTTCAATATATTGGAAGTATTCCGCTTCTGTATTCCAGTCCAGGAACAGAGGCGCGTTGATTGTACCAACGATTCTGGTCTGCAAATAACTGATCAGATCCTGCTTTCTTTCATCACGGATAGGTGCCAGACCGATACCGCAGTTGCCAATTACATTCATAGTAACACCGGCATAGATACGGTTAGCGGAACGCTGGTCAAAGAGAATTGTATAATCGGAGTGAGTATGGAAGTCAATAAAACCGGGAGCTACCATTTTACCAGCAGCATCGATTACTTTTTTCGCGTCTTCTTTGCTCAAATCACCGATAGCAGCAATCTTGTCGCCATTGATTGCTAAGTCAGCTTTGAAGCGGTGTTTACCAGTACCGTCTACGATGATACCATTTACAATTTTGATGTCAAACATCCTGAACCACCCTTCTTTCTTTAGAATTTAGTAAATAGTGTACACTTTTTTAAAGTGTCAGTCTTATGACCGTGTTTTTATCGTACCATAATTTGATGAAAAATGCAATAAATGAATGGTTAGAATATCACTGAATCCAGAAAAATCCAATAATACTTGTAAAAAAATTTACAACGCAATATATGGCAGTTTGAATATTTTTAGTAGAAAAAGTAAAAAAATATTATTTTGAAATTTTCAATATGGGGAAAGAAAACAAGATGCTGTTTTGTATGACGAAATAAAAAACAAATTTATAGAAAATACTGATTGGAAATCCACTGAAAGGCAACCTTGAAAAAATAAAAAAACACGATCGAATGATTCGATCGTGTTTTTATCAGATGTTTTTCAGGAATGATTATGCATTCTTCTTTGCTCTGCTCACATACATTACTCTTGCAATCAGTACGGTTGCAACGATAACGCCAACAGTGATGAAAGCGGTAGAAATGCCAACCAGAGCCATTACCTTGTACAGTGCAAAACCTACTACTAAGGAAATAACACCGTGTACAACGTCTCTCTTCATCATATCAATATATACAGCTGCGAACAGTGCAGGCTGAATATGAGAGAAAGAGTCAGTGATGAACTGAGGGAAGAGAGGAATAACCGCATTACCAATGAAGATGAAGATGGTGATGATAGATGCGGATACCAGTACGGACATTGCAACACCGATGGTACCGATTACAGTACCTTCATGTGTACCGGGTTCAACTTCTGCCATGGTCTGAGCGATAGATGCTGCGGGCATACGAATGTCGCCGCAAGAACCTGCCAGCCAGCCGATGTAAGAACCTGCTGCACCCATAGTAGGATGGTAAGCGATAACCTGTACTACCCAAGATACACCGTAAGAAGCTGCTACAGTGCCCCAGATGGTTAAGATGCCGCCAATGCCGGGGAATGTGCCATACATAACGCTGTAAACGATAGCGGGCAGGAAGTTCGCAATAATGGCAAGACCCATGGAAAGTCGACCATTCTTAATTACTCTTTGATCAAAAGACATTACAATTCGCCTCCTATTATATTAGTCTGAAATTATGCTACGATACCAGCGTTGATGAGCGCCTGGGTAATCAGCATACCGCACAGCAGGGAGATGCCCAGAGACAGTTCCTGCAGTCTCTTGTTCTTGCTGAAGCCCTTGGTAATAAGCAGCTGCATAACAGCACCAATTACTGCAGGAGTCAGTTTGGTCATAGCCAGAGACTGAATCTGGTTAATCAACAGGTAAGCGAACAGACCAATGGAAGCACTGTTCATCATAACTTTGATCCACTTGGAATCGAACTTTTCTTCCATTTTAGCAGTGATGCCGTCCATTCTGTGGGTAAAGAAGAATACCATACCCAACCAACCGAAGTTATTCAGTGCCATGCCCCAAAGAGAATAAGTAAATGCTTCAGCACCAAAGGTTTCGGTGTTCATTTCAACGCCCAGCAGGCTGGCCATCAAAGAGCAAACACCCAGTTCGGTTCTTGCTGCACCAACGTCGCAAAGTCTCATCCATGCAGTAGGAGCACCGATGGATACGATCAGGGACAGCATTACAATGACAGGAGACAGAGAGGGTCCCAATGCAGTCAAAGCGGAAGAACGCATTGCGGAGTTAACCTTCTCTTTGCTGATGCCGATAGCAGCTGCTTCCTTACGGCACATGCCTAAGAACATGATAGCCTGGCTAACAGAGATGATAACCAGAGGAGCAGACACGATCCACATCACGGGTGAAGAAAGTGTTGCTTGAAAAGCTTGGTAATCCATTATGATTCCCTCCTTGAAAAAAATAAATAGATAAGTAATGTTTATCAAAACAGCGTCTTTGTCTTTGGGGCAGCAGAGACGCTGCTAAGATCTGGGAATGTTTTTCAATTAGATCATAAGACCTATACATGACTTTATAAGAAGGACATACATCTTTCCTATAATTTCAAATCAATCATACTTGTTTTATATTGTCTTTAATAGTGCAATAATGTGCCTTTAATCACAAAAATATAAATATATTAATAGAAAAATGGAAAAAAATATGTATATTTGCCCTAAGATGATAAAATATTATCAAAGAAAGGCGAAAAAAACGAGAAAACATTTCTTAAAAAAAAGAATTCTACGAGGTTTTTACTGGATTAAAGACAATTAGATTTTTGGAATTTACGAGAAAAATAAGAAATTTTAAGAAAATAAGCTTTAATTTAAAAAAAAATTCAAAAATAAAATTGTTAATAAATAAATTATTGAAGTTTTTTCCACTTTTCTGCACAAAATAGCTTAAAAAAGCGGTGAGAATTGTACTTTTTTGGACGAAATGTCAGTTTGTTTTTTTTAAGAAAAAATGATTTGTCGTTTATGATTAAAAACATTAAGATTTTGTGAGAAAGGGCAATATGGTTTGCCAGAAAATACAAATTGCGTTATAATGTCATTCAAATGCAAAATTTGACCTGCCTGATGATGAAACAGGCATTATTTTTTAAGAGGGTGAACATGCCATGAAAGTTGGTGTTATTGATGTCGGCGGAGGTTTCCGCGCAATTTTTGGCTGCGGCATACTGGATCACTGCCTGGAAATGGGGGTAGAATTTGACTACTGTATGGGTATTTCCGCAGGCAGCGGCAATGTATTAAGCTATATGTCTGGACAGAAAGGCAGAAATGCCAAATATTATTTGTATTACTCCCAGCGCAAAGAGTATGCTAGTATGTATAATATGCTCAAAAAAGGTTCCTATGCAGATCTGGATTACATTTATGGGACACTCAGCAATAGTGATGGGGAGTGCCCTTTTGACTATACAGCTTTTGTAGAGAGTGGAAAAGAGTTTCGCTCCGTAGCCATGGATGCACAGACAGGACAAGCGGTTTATTTTGATAATGGGGATATTAGACAGGACTGCTATGATGTCTGCAAAGTTTCATCCGCACTGCCGGGTGCCGGCAAGCCCTATGCAATGAATGGCAGAGCGTATTTTGATGGCGGCATTGTAGATCCCATTCCCCTAAAGAAAGCCTTTGCGGATGGCTGTGATTATGTGGTGGTAATTTTAACGAGACCGCTTTCTACCGTGCGTACACCGAAGCGGGACCGTATGCCTGCCAAAATCATACAAAGAAAGTATCCTTTGGCTGCCAATCGGCTGAAAATGCGTTATCATACATATAATGAAGAAATTCAGGCAGCAAAAAAATATGCGGCAGAAGGTAAGGTTCTTATTTTAGCGCCGGATAGTTTATGCGGTCTGGATACGCTGAAGCGTAAAAAGAAGGACTTGGAACGGATGTATCGAAAAGGCTGGAAAGCAGCGGAACAAATTCCTGTTTTTTTGGAGCAGATACAGAAACAGAAAGCATGACTTTCCCCAATAGATGGCAGAAGCGAATGAGGAAGAACAAAAT
>CALWKY010000053.1 GCA_944381395.1 uncultured Lachnospiraceae bacterium | reverse complement strand
CAACGAGTTTGCCTATGAAGAAGTGGAACCCATTCTGGATGCCATGAATGATCCGGAACGGACAGATTTTTCGGAATTTGAAGATACGCTGGACATGGTTCTTGTGGAAGACGTAATAAACGGTTATTTGGAAGAGCGGGATGGAAAATGTAACACGCCCTATGCCGCAGATGGAAACGGCGTTCCGGCTATCGAATATATTGCCCGATTGTTTGCGGGCTGCTGGGGTATCAACTTCGGCGTGTCCTATCGCTTCCATCCGGAGACATTTGATGACCGTTTTGCTGGAAAAACCTTCGTGGTCACCGGAGAGCCGGATGATTATGGGAAAGACGGCGCAAAAGGAATCATTGAGGCTTTTGGCGGCATTGTACGTGGCACGGTAAGCGGAAAAACTGATTATCTTCTTGTAGGAATGTATGCCGGTGATAAGAAACTCGAAAAAGCGAAAGAGCTGGGAATATCCATTATTGACACAGATGATTTTGAGCAAATGATATCATAAATCACTTCACAAAAACCGAAACTAAAATATTGCAAAAGAAAACCTTCAAACGGAAAAGAAATCAAATTTCCATTTGAAGGTTTTCTATTTAAAATGACTTGTTAGATTTATATCTGTATTTCTATCGATTCTACAGAATTCTTTTCTTCTGATACAGGAACATTTCTGTTCCGCAAAACTATTGTTCTTTCCAATTCTTGAAAATACTCTGTTTCCGCATAGATAATGGCTCTCATCGCCGGATCCGCCATATTTCCTGTCCACACAAAATGAGATAACTGATCTTGAACCTTAAAAGCGTTCAAGCATTCTATCTCTTCTTTTATTTCCGATATCCGTCGATCCATTTTCTCTTTATCCCAACCACAGCATCACTTTTTTGAACTGTGTCCCTGGAAAGACATACGCTGTACTTTTATTTTTAAATTCCTCACGCATTTTGTTCTCCTTTCGGAACCTTCGGCACTGTGATAGTACCAGTGTTTGAATAGAACTTTCTGTTTTCTAAGGTTTCTAAGGAAATCTTTCTGTTTTTTTGTTTTCGGAACCACAAACCAGTGTTGTTACCAGCATCCGCAAAAAATCCATATACTGTGCAGATTTAAGGATTTTACCGGTTATTTTAAGCCGGTATTTCACCTATAATCGTTTTTCGTATCTGGCAAAATCTCCTTTTGCAAATGTTGTCTCCAAATTCCCCTTTTTTCTTTACCCAAAATCGGAGCTAATTCGCTTTGAACTGTCTTGTCCTGTACTTACTCCATCTGTTCCGCAAAGTGGCACATAGGGGCAAACAGGACCGCACTGGAGGCTGTATTTTCCTACTGACACAGTAAGCCGAAATATCCGTGTTTTTCGTTCTTTCTCAATTTCTTTCTGGCACCTTATTATTCTCTCGGCATCTTCCCTCAACAGAGTTGATATACCATAAGAGGCTTTGCCGACTTTGAGGAAAAGGTGTTTTTTATTTATGGATATTTTTCAATCGTTTTTTTGCATCATGACGAAAACACATCTGCGTTTTCAGATATTTTATATCATAAAAGGATTTTATCAGCTGATTGCGCAGAAAAACAGCCGGTTGGAACAGGCAGCAAAAATTATTTTTTAGATTCAGTAATCTAAGATTTTTTCATCAATGGTTAAAAGTTTCTGCAATGCGAAAATATTTAAGCAAAAATTCTCTACTTTTTATGAATTTGTATCACTTTTGTGGCAACCGCATTTCTAAAAGCAAGATCATGTTCTACAAAAATCATGGTAGGCGAAAACTCATTGATCAGATTTTCAATTTGCATCCGCGAATAAATATCAATATAGTTGAGCGGTTCGTCCCATACATATAGGTGTGCTTGTTCACAAAGACTTTTGGCAATTAAAACTTTTTTCTTTTGCCCCGATGAAAAATCCTCCATTTTCTTGGCAAACTGTGTTCTTGTAAAATCCATTTTCCGCAATATTGCTTTGAACAAGCTTTCATCAATCTGATTCATTTCCGCAAAATCCGACAAAAATCCTTTTAGGTTGGAAGTATCTTGCGGCACATAAGATACTATGAGCCTTGAGCCAAGAGAAAACGCACCTCGATACTCTATGGATTGTCCCATCAATAACTTTAACAGACTGGTTTTCCCAGATCCATTTTTACCGTCAAGGGCAATGCGTTCGCCTCGTTTTACCTCGAATGAAACAGGCTGGCAGACTTCGTTCCCATCAAACATCGGAACAACATAAGAGAAAGAAGCCAAGGTATCTGTAAAGTATGGCAACGGTTTGATCTTTAAATCTTCTACTGTTTCCAAATTTTTGAGAAGGTGGGACTTTTCCTCCATTGCCCGCTGCTGACGTACTTCAATAGACTTTGCGCGCTTCATCATTTTTGCGGACTTATGACCGATATACCCTCGGTCAACTGGACCACTCCCATATTTTGACGCTTCCACTCGATCTGACCAAACAGAAGTTCTTTTAGCAGCCTTTTGCATATTATCAATACTTTTTTTCAGTTTCGCATTTTGAGCGAGCTCAAATTCCTGCTGGCGCTGGAAGTTGGTGAACCACGCAGAAAAATTTCCTCTTTGCACCTCTATATTGGACCGATTGATAGATAAAATATGATCGACGCAGCCGTCTAAAAAACAACGATCATGAGAGACCAAAATAAAACCTTTTTTTCGTTTTAGGTATGCCGAAACGGTTTCTCTTGCTTTCCTGTCCAAATGATTAGTGGGTTCATCAATCAGTAAAAAATGTCCCTCATTCAAAAAAAGAGCGGCAAGCAGTACTTTCGTCTGCTCTCCATTGGAAAGCGTAAAAAATGGTCTCCCAAGCACATCCTCACAAACTTCCAGATAAGATAGTTCTCTCAATAGTTCCCATTCTTCCGCCTGCGGACAGACTTCCTTAAAGACATCCGCAGTTAATCTGCTTTTATCACGAACAGGATATGGAAAATAATCAAATTGTACAGAGGATTGTATTTTTCCATAGTATTCGTATTTCCCAAGCAGAAGGTTTAGGAAAGTTGTTTTTCCTCTGCCATTTCTTCCAATAAAACCAAGCTTCCAATCTGTATCAATCTGAAAATTGACATTTTCAAAAATGTTATCAGAACCTGATGGATATGAAAAGGTAAGGTTTTCCACTCGAATCATCGACATATTGCATTCCTCCTTTGTCTAAAACGCAAAGAAAATAAAATAAAAGCTGCAAGAAAGTTAATTCTTACAGCTCGTCGTAGCACGATCATATCACCCTATTGAGAGGGGACATGAATATATCAAATCGAGTAAATAGACTTTTCACTTTCTTGCAATAAACACATCTTGATGGGAGAAAAAGTATGCCTGATGAAGCTGGTTGCTCCTTGGTGTAGAATGAAATACCAACTGTAATATTGCCGATTTCTTCTTCCGTTTTTTAATCTTGATAATGCAATTCGATGTTTTTCCCATGTTGTTTGCAAGTATCTATGGATAAGTGAATCAATTCTTCTATTGAAAAAAGGTCATTTTTGATCCAAATATGCAAGGTCTGTTTTTCTGTATTGCCATCTTCATACCATGCTTTGATATACAAACCTGTTTCTTCGAAGAAAGCCCTTTGTTTTTGGATGGTATCTTGCAAAGGAACGGTTTCTGGATAGCAATACAAGATAAAATCCTTTTTCTCTACTCCATTTTCTTCTGCAAAAAAACTTTCTTCTGATAAAATAGAAAAAATACCTCTTCCCTTTTCAATCACATTTCTATCTTCATCAAATAAATAAGATCCATCTTCTTTTTCTTTTACTTTCGTCATGAAGTTTGAAAACACATCTTCCTTCATAGTGGATCGATCAAGGAATACACAAGCATCTTGTATCAATGCATCCAAAATCTCCAAAAAAACCGTTTGGTATCGGGATTTTTCGGAAACCTGATTTCTGAAAATCACATACTCTATCAGATTTTCTTTTTGTTGAAGAGAAAATTCAAATTTTGGAATAGGTGGTTCTTTTCCTTTTTTCTTTCTTTTGAAAAATAACATGATTCATCCCTCTTTCGTATTGTCCATATAAAAAAGTGATCGCGTTTTACCATGTTTTTTTATGATTTCCATGGACAGATGCATCAGCTCGTAAACATCAAGAGATCCTTTCTTGATCCAGATATTAATAGATGGTCCTTCAAATAATTCTTCGTATTCTACGCAGATATCTTCGTTTCTTTCGTAAAGAAACTCATCTTGCCCTTGCATCGTTTCTTTCACTGCAACATCCTGAAGAAATCCATAAATATAAAACGATCTAAAGTCATGTTCTGGTCCATCCTCACTTTCACTTTGAAAATACGCCTTCAACAAATTGGAATGAAATCCTTTCTGCTTTTCTGTAATTCCGCCATCATCATACACATATTCTGCATTCTTTACAGATTTTATATATTCCAGCATTCGATGATGTACTTCCGGTTTCCATTCATTTTCACAAATAAATAAATCGTACCCATCTAAAATTTTTTCCAATATCTCAAAAGCAATCTCTAAATAATCTACGAGGGGATCATCTTGAGACCAATGATACAGACCAAACTCAATCGTATTCTTTTTTCTACCAACATATACTTTATATGGAACCGGGTTTGGTTCTTTCTTTTTCCTTTTTTGAAAAGAAAACATGTAATCACCTTATTTTACCAGATCAGTCATATCAAATACTCAATTTACAAATTCTTCTCCATCAGTTTCGTCTACAATGCCTCTTACTAAGCTCTAAGTACTGCTCCCAAACTAGGGACAACAGCCATTCCAATTCCAGAGCCTGGCATAGTTCCAAGTTTTGCCTCAATGATTCATTTATAATCCTAAGTTGTATTTGTTCATTACTTATTTCAGTCATTCCTTGTTGCAAAGTGGTACATACTCCACAAATAGTCTTCTTTGATTTCTTTCACATGCCTTACCGATCATTTCAATAATATTATTTACACGCACATCATTCTTTAATTTTATTTCAAGATAATCTGGATATTTACTATAATAAAAATAAAGATCAAAATTATTTTCTGAAAGGGTATGCTCTATCTGCGCTTGATCAAGTAGTTCTGTTTCTATTTTACAGCCATATAGTTCATAGATACATGTTGCAGAAAAATTATCTTCAAACTGCTGAAAATGAAAAATCATGGTATCTACATCACATACGATCAAAACTCTATCTTTCCCCTCAAAAATAACTGCTTGTTTCTTTTGGTTTTTTTTCCTTAGCTCTAAAATATGATGGCATAATACATTGGGGGATACTTCTGTATCTTTTACAGATAGAATAACTTTTTTGTTCTTCAAGACTTCAGATACGATATCATCACATAACTTACAAAAATCCTCATCAGAATTTTCATCATAAAGACTTGGATACAATGTAAATACTTGATACATCTCGCCTTTTATGCTGTCATCCTCGTGTTCATAATAAGCGTAACC
>CALWKY010000052.1 GCA_944381395.1 uncultured Lachnospiraceae bacterium | reverse complement strand
ACATAGTCCCCGGAAGGTACATACTTGTCCAAAGTACCGCACTTGCCGCAAGGAATCTCATCCAGCGTCAAACCGCTTGCCAACATGGCGCTTACCAGCGCAATGGGGAAGCCAGTCGCTTTGGATGCCAACGCGGAAGAACGAGAAGTACGAGGGTTAATTTCAATAACAATAATACGGTCTGTCACAGGATCATGGGCAAACTGCACATTGGTGCCGCCGATTACCTGGATTGCTTCTACAATGCGGTAAGCATACTCCTGCAAACGATTCTGCACTTCCTGGGAGATGGTCAGCATGGGGGCAGCGCAGAAAGAATCTCCGGTATGCACACCCAGAGGGTCAATGTTTTCAATGAAGCAAACGGTAATCATATTGTTCTTGGCGTCACGGACTACTTCCAGCTCCAGTTCTTCCCAGCCCAGAATGGATTCCTCTACCAGAACCTGACCTACCAAAGATGCCTGTAAGCCTCTTGCGCAAACAGTCTTTAATTCTTCTACATTATAAACCAGACCGCCGCCGGCACCACCCATGGTGTAAGCAGGACGCAATACCACAGGATAGCCCAGTTTATCCGCAATGGCAACGGCATCTTCTACGGAATACGCTACTTCACTGCGTGCCATTTCAATGCCCAGTTCATTCATGGTTTTTTTGAACTCGATGCGGTCCTCGCCGCGCTCAATCGCATCCACCTGCACACCAATGACTTTCACACCATACTTCTCCAAAACACCGGCTTTATTCAATTCGGAGCAAAGATTCAAACCGCTCTGACCGCCTAAGTTGGGCAGCAGTGCGTCAGGTCTTTCCTTTTCAATAATCTGTGTCAGACGCTTTACATTCAGCGGTTCGATGTAAGTAACATCTGCTGTTTCCGGGTCTGTCATAATGGTAGCCGGGTTAGAGTTTACCAACACAATCTCATATCCCAGTGCACGTAATGCCTTACATGCCTGTGTGCCGGAATAGTCAAACTCACAAGCTTGTCCGATAATAATAGGACCGGAACCAATGATCATGACTTTGTGAATGTCATCTCTTTTCATGCTTTCTTCGCTCCTTTAAATCACTCTTATCTGGATACTTTATTTTCTTACAAACTAAAAATTTGCAGACTTATACTTATACTATAGTACTCTATCCAGCATCGTTTGGCAATGTGCCTTTTTGCAGAAAAGCAGTGTTTTGTGTCAAATATCTCTGGACAATTTTACAAAAAAACAGCACGGAATTTTATCGTATATTATGAAAAAAACATCCCCGTTTCTAAGCAGAACGGGGATGTTTTCGTATCATGGATGCTTTTACGCACGAACAGCTTTTCCAATGCTGCGGAACAAAAGCAGGGTAACCAGGCAGTTCACTCCGGCTTTTAATAAGTTAAACGGAATAATAATAGGTACTATCATTGCCAGGACTGTATCCAGCGGCTGATTCATAAACAAGGGAGTAAAAATCAGATTCATCACGACCATAGCCGCTGTTTGCAGTAACGCGCCGACAACCAGCGCGATTGCTGCCTGCTTCATGGAAGGATTTTTTTGGTAAATACTTCCAGCTGCCACTGCGCAGCAGCCTGTTGCGAAAATGTGCATCACAATACCAATCCATCCGCTGCCGCTGCTGACGGTAATCCCCTGAATGACAGAAGCCAGTATGGTCAGTAATAACCCAGTGGAAGGACCAAACACAAATGCCCCTATCAAAATGGGAATATCTGCCGGATCATATTCCAAGAAAGGTGCCGGCGGGAAAGGCAGATGTACGAAATAAACCAGCACAACAGAAATTGCGATGAGCATGGCCATAGAAACCATTTTGCGGGTAGAAATTGTAGTGTCCATAAATCATAACCTCTTTTCTTTTTGCTTTGCGAAAGAGTCTTCCCGGGAAATAAGAAAAGCTCGAAAGGATTTCCCTTCGAGCTTTTTGATTGCAGAAATGGCGGTTTGGACAAAAATCATATTCTTTCGCCAAAACCTTCCTCTTCTTCCATCCAGACTATTACTGTCGGTACCGGATTCACACCGGTTCCTGCGTGAAAATAAACTTGCAACGCTTGCGGACTATCACCGCCGATCGGGAATTACACCCTGCCTCGAAGATTCTCTCTTAAATATGTACTTGTTACAACTACATTATATCGAAAATGAAAGGTCTGTCAACCGCTCTTTTTCTACTCCGTCTCACATCCGCCTGAAAAATACCATTTTTTGTGAAAATTCTCTTTTTACCCATATACTTTTTATTTTTATTTTTGAACCACTTTAAATTTTGTATAAAAATCCACATTTATAGATGTATAATTGCCACAAAAATAACAAGTGTCTTTGTATTTGTATTGACAATCCACTGAGAGAAATGTTTTAATAGTAAGGTAATCATAATATGGTTGAGACCGATGGTATAATCAGTCTTATTTATGCAAAAAAAGGGAGGAATTATTTATGCCATTTCTTATTATTCTAATTGTTGCCATTGTGGCAGTATTTGTTGTTTACAAACGATTCTTCGGTTTAGGAAACCCCGGCAATGCGGCACAGTACAATCATGAAAACATGGAAAAAGTAGAAAACAGCCCTCTGGAAGGTAAACATTTTATCTTTTTAGGTTCTTCTGTTACCAAAGGTATGGCATCTTTCCGCGATTCCTTTGTAGACATGATCGCATACCGCAATAACTGCAGCTGCGTAAAGGAAGCTGTTTCCGGCACTACCCTGGTAGAAAAAGACAATTTATTAGGCAAAAACTATATCAGCCGTATGAAATCCAATCTGAGCGCTGATATGCCTTGTGACGTTTTCGTCTGCCAGCTTTCCACAAACGACGCAACAAAGGGCTTTCCTGTCGGCGAAGTTGGTGACAGCTTTGATATCAATGATTTTGATACCATGACCGTAGCAGGTGCAATTCAGTACATCATCGCTTACGCGAAGCAGACTTGGAACTGCCCTATCGCTTTCTACACCAGCCCAAAATATGATGAGCCTAAGTATGAGGCAATGGTAGAGCTGATGTACCAGATCGCTGAAAAATGGAATATTGAATTGATCGACTTGTGGACCAATGATGAAATCAATGAAAAATACAACAGCATCAGCGAGCACTACAAGAACGATAAAATTCACCCTACCAAGAAGGGTTACAATCAGTGGACACCTGTGTTCGAAAAGCGTTTGGCTGAAATCTTGGCAAAATAATCAAACAGCAGATAAAAGACCTTTCTATCGGAAAGGTCTTTTTTATCATCCTTAAATAAGACAGCCGCTTTCCTTTCAGAAAACTTCCCATTTTCATCCGGTCGCCCTCTGCTCATAAATAGTATCCATACAACATTCTTTTTTGCATCTTTTAATCAGCATGCAGGCAAAACAGTATCTTTCCTCTTTATCAATGGCGGAATTGGTTGACTTTCCTTCCTTCCATATGGTATACTGTCGAAGTACGCAGCGTACTTCGTTTGATACATTATCGCCAATAAGTATATAACTTATTGGCGATTTTTTCGGAAAAAAATTATGCTTAAAGGAGGGCCCCATTTATGCAGAATACGTCACAAGCAGCATCCAACCGTTTTTTATCCGGTCCCATTCTTCCGCCTTTGATCCGATTTGCACTGCCGCTGATGTTATCCTTGTTTTTGCAGGCTTTTTATGGCGGTGTGGATTTAGCTGTGGTAGGGCAGTATTCTCCCACGGGCAGTGTATCCGCCGTAGCCACCGGCAGCCAGGTTATGTATGCGATTACTTCTTTGATTACCGGTCTGACCATGGGTGTTACCGTACTGTTAGGAAAATCCATGGGCGCTGATGATCCGAAAACTGCCGGGCAAGTAGTTGCCGGACAGATTCGTTTATTTACCGTTATGGCAGTCCTGCTGACCGTAATAATGCTGCTGTTTACTCCGCAAATCGCTTATTTGCTTCATGTACCGGAAGAAGCATTATCCGAAACCATCCACTATATCCGGATTTGTTCCGCCGGCATTATTTTTATTGCCGCATACAATGGCATCAGCGGTATTTTCCGCGGGATCGGCAATTCCCGTTCTCCTTTCCTTTTCGTATCCATTGCCTGCTTCATCAATGTGGTATTAGATTTACTTTTTGTTGGTATATTTGACATGGATGCTTCTGGTGCAGCGTTAGCAACTGTTATCGCGCAAGCAGTCAGTGTGGTATTTTCCATCGGCTATATATACAAACACCCTCTTCCTTTCTCCATTGCGCAGCAGTGGCATGAAAAGGGCAATGCCGTGCGGAAAATTCTGAAAATCGGCTCCCCCATCGCTTTACAGGATTTTTTGACCACACTGTCTTTCTTAATCATTACCGGCATTATCAATACATTAGGTGTAGTTGCTTCTGCCGGCGTAGGAATTTCTGAAAAATTATTCGTATTTCTTTCCATTGTACCCATGTCATTTATGTCTGCTTTGTCCACTTTTGTAGCACAGAATATGGGCGCAGGAAATTTGAAACGTGCAGAAAAGGCCACTTTTTTGGCACAAGGCATCTCTGCTTGTTTTTGTATACTGATCTTTTTCATGACATTCTTCGGCGGAAGCATTCTGGCATCTATCTTTAATCATGATGCAGAAGTATTAACCGCTGCTGCCCTTTACTTAAAAGGTTGTTCTTTTGAATACTTAATCCTGCCGTTTACCTGCTGTTTCTTAGGTTATTTCAACGGCAGAGAGCACACAGCTTTCGTAATGATACAGGGATTGCTTTCCGCCTTTTTGGTGCGGATTCCCTTATCCAGTTACCTCAGCAGCCTGCCGGAAACCACCATGACCCTTATCAGCCTGGCTGTGCCCCTTTCCGCGCTGGCAAGTCTCGTGATGTGCGTTTCCTATTTCCTATGGCTGCGTCATAAAGATAACACTCGAATTCCGTTACCGTAATGCAGGCTTGCTTTTGCGGCAACAAACAGCTCTCGAAAGTGCTGTTTTAGATAAAAACAGCTGGAATCCGTATGAAAGGACTCCGGCTTTTTTTATTTGTATATTTTTAAAAAGACAGCTGGCACCGTTTCCTTAAAAATCAAAAATGCTGTTTCTAAATGAAAACACGCTTCTGTTTTTTCCCTTCCTTCCTCTGTTTTCCCTTTTGAACCTTTCGCACCATTTCCTTTATCCACTTTTAAATACCGCTGTGACACGATTGGAAAACGAACGCTCTTCTATCATCCATCTGCCGTAAAAACAATTCGTTTTTCCTCCTTCTGATCTTCCCATTTTCCAAAAAATAAAATATATCATTCTTTTTGCAATATATACTTGACATTTTGAATACTATATTTTATTATTATGGTGTAAAGAAACAATGAGCTTTGTTTAAAGGATGATGGATATGAAAAATTTAAAATTAAAAGCGGCACGGGTTGCAAAAGATCTCTCCCAAAGCGATTTAGCGCAGCTGGTAGGCGTCACACGCCAGACTATCGGCATGATCGAAGCGGGAAATTATAATCCAACCTTAAATCTTTGTATCGCCATTTGCAAAGCATTGGATAAAACCCTGGACGAATTATTCTGGGAGGAGTGAGTTGTATGAAAAAATTTCTGAAAAAAGCACCAGTAGATGAACGTATCTTACAGGCAAAACGGCAAATTCATGCAGAAATGCTGCTGATGATCTATTATTTCATCATCATTGCCTTTGCCGTAAAAACATTACTGCTTCATTATTCTTTGGGTCAGTGTATCGTAGAATACTGCATCATTCTTTTCGTTCCGCTGTATCAGATGGTACGCACCAGACAGCTGAAAGTAGTGCTGATTCCCGAAAATTACCGTGCAAATCGGCGCAATGCCAAAGAAATGGCAGCCTTTTTCATTGTTTATGGTGCCTGCATAGCCATATTTATCGCCACCGGCGGGCTGATGGATTCCCAAGGCTGGACTATCCTGGGCATTACTTTTGTGGTATGCTTTATTGTCTTTTGCGTTTCCCGCCAAGTCTTTATTCAGGTGGAAGAACGGAGACGAAAAAAACTAGAAGAAGAATTTTCCGCCGAAGAAGCATCAGAAGACACATCTTCTGATAAAACCATATAAGAAATAAAAAAGGGGGAAAATCGGTGGTTTGCCGGTTTTTCCCCTTGACTTTTTCCGGGTTTGATGATATCCTGATTCAGTGTGGCGAAATGTCCACACAATGTTCCTTGCTCTTTCTCATCAGAAAGGGCCATAAGTCCAAAAGGAGGTGTAAAACACATGAACAAGTACGAACTGGCAGTTGTATTGTCCCCCGCACTTGACGAAGAAACCAGACAGGCTGAGACCGCTAAGATCCAGGCACTGCTGGAAAGATTTGGTGCGAAGATTGAGAAGGTTGACGATTGGGGTAAGAGAAAGCTCGCTTACGAAATCCAGAAAGTAAACGAAGGTTTCTTCAGCTTCACCACTTTCGAAGCACCTGCAACCGCTCCCGCTGAAATCGAGTCTCGTATGCGCATTATGGAAAATGTGCTGCGTTACTTACTCGTTCGCAAGGAAGCGTAAGTATTAGAAGGAGGCATCCCATTATGAATAAAGTTATTTTGATGGGCCGGCTGACCCGGGATCCTGAAGTACGTTATTCCCAAGGCGCTGAGCCTGTGGCAGTAGCCAGATATACGCTGGCGGTAAACCGTCGTACCCGCAGACAGGGTGAGCAGGATGCTGACTTCATCGGATGCGTTGCATTCGGCAAAGCAGGCGAATTCGCAGAAAAATATTTCAGAAAAGGACAGTTAGTCGCTGTTGTCGGCAGACTGCAGGTACGCAGCTGGGACGACAGCCAGGGTGTAAAACGTTGGACCACCGAAGTGGTAATCGAAGAACAGCACTTTGCAGAAAGCAAAGGCGCTTCTGCCGAATACCAGACTCCGGACAGACAGGCAGCTCCGGCAAAGTCTCAGAGTCAAAACACACCCGCAGGCAACGATGGATTCTATCCCATCGATACCAGCATTGAAGATGACGACCTGCCTTTCTAAACCAAAATCTTTCAGAAGGAGGACAAAAGCATGATCCAGAAAAAACGCGGCCGCAGAAAAAAGAAAGTCTGCCAGTGCTGTGCAGATAAGATCACTACCATTGATTACAAAGATATCAGCAAACTGAGAAGATATGTATCTGAAAGAGGCAAAATCCTGCCTAGAAGAATCACTGGTAACTGCGCAAAGCACCAGAGAGCGTTGACCACTGCTATCAAGCGTGCAAGACACGTATCCCTGATGCCTTATACTCAGGACTAATGATGTTGAAAAGCCCTTGGGATTCAATCCCTGGGCTTTTTTTCATGCCTTTCTCGGTACTGCAAATAATACTTGTTTTTCTCATTCCTTTCTTGCATTTTGCAGGAAATACTGTTAATATGAAAAACGGTTTTGGCTATATACACATTTTATCTATGCGTGTAAGAAATGGATGGATCAAAAAGGAGTGCGTTGATTTATGATCTCCACAGGACAATTTATCTTTGTTACGGTTGCCTTTTTCTTTGCCGGATTGGTAGACTCTGTTGCCGGCGGCGGCGGTCTCATCAGCCTGCCCGCTTTAACCATGACAGGGCTGCCTATGCACATTGTCTATGGCACCAATAAATTTGCCGCTTCTTTCGGTACTACCCTTTCCGCGATCCGCTACTGGAAAAATAAAATGGCAGATGTACCTGTAGGTTTGATTTCCGCAATATGCGCTGTAATCGGTTCCTCCGCCGCTGCTAATATTGTATTGCTGCTTTCTGACGCTTTTTTACATCTCATATTAATGATACTGCTGCCCATCATTGCTGTTGTGGTGCTTTTTTGCACGCCCAAAGAGGAAACTGACCGCAGCGGCAGTTTTTCCAAAAGCAAAAAGTTTTTCTTTGCTGCTGTCATTGGTTTAATGATCGGCGCTTATGACGGTATGTTTGGTCCCGGTACTGGTACTCTCGCCATTTTAGCTTACTCTATGATGATGAAATATGATCTGCGTACCGCTTCCGGTAATGCAAAATTCTTAAACCTGGCAAGCAACTATGCTTCTTTGGCAGTTTATTTCCTGGCAGGTGATGTAAATCTTTTCCTTGCTGTTCCCTTAGCCGCATCCAATATTTTAGGCAATTTCCTCGGTTCCGGCTTTGCCATTCAGAAAGGCACAAAATTCATCCATAAAATCATGACTGTAGTTGTATGTCTAATGTTCTTCAACTTGGTAAAAGATTCTTTCGCATATATCTATTAAATTTTTTTCCTTCCCATTGAGAAGGTTCTTTGATAGGTTTTTTAGAAGCAAAAAACGTCTTTCAAAATTTGAAAGACGTTTTTTTATTTCATCAATCTTTTATTGCAGCTGATCCTCTATAAACGCAGCCAATTTTTCCGCTTCCTGCCGCATCTTTTTTGTATCTTTGCCTTCAATCATAATACGAATGAGAGGCTCTGTGCCAGATGTGCGGATCAGTACACGTCCATCTCCGCTGAATTGTTCTTCCAACGCATGGATCGCTTCTGCAATAGCCGGCACTTCCAGATAGGTATTCTTCTTGGCATTATTCACCCGGGCATTGACCAGTACCTGGGGCAGAACTTCCATGACAGATGCTAATTCCGAAGCTTTTTTGCCAGTACGCACCATCACCGTCAAAAACTGAATGGCTGTCAGCACACCATCACCTGTGGTATTATGGTCCAGGAAAATGATATGACCGCTTTGCTCACCACCCAGGTTGTAACCTTCTTTCAGCATCTGCTCCAGCACGTATCTATCCCCTACATTGGCCTGCTTAATCATAATATCATTCGCCTTGCCCATGATAGATAATCCTAAATTACTCATGACTGTTCCTACAATGGTATTTTTCTCCAATGCCTGATGTTCCTTCATATATTTGCCGCAAACAGCCAAGATGCGGTCGCCGTCAATCAGTTCACCATTTTCATCCACAGCCAAGCAGCGGTCTGCGTCGCCATCAAAAGCAAATCCCACGTCCGCCTGATGTTCTTTCACAAACGCCTGCAGTTCTTCAATATGGGTTGAACCACAATTTTCATTGATATTCGTGCCATCAGGTTCATTATGAATGATGCACATCTTTGCCCCTAAGTCCAGCAGTGCAATGGGCGCCGCTTTGTAGGAAGCGCCATTGGCGCAATCCAACGCTATTTTCAGTCCATCAAAGCGTGCGGTAGTGGTTTTTTCCAAAAAGGCAATATAATCATCCAGCGCATCTTCCGCAATGGATTTGGTGCCAATCTGGCCACCGGTGGGTGCAGGCAGAATTTCCTGTCTGCTGAGGATGATTTCCTCAATTTCATTTTCCAGATTATCGCTCAGTTTATAGCCTTCGCTGTTGAAAAACTTAATTCCATTATATTCTACCGGATTATGAGACGCAGAAATCACAACACCCGCGTCCAGACGATAATGCCGCACCAAATAAGCCACTGCCGGTGTAGGAATTACTCCTGCCTGGATGGCATGAGCGCCAACAGAAAGAATACCTGCTACTAACGCACTTTCCAGCATATCCCCGCTGATGCGTGTGTCCATTGCCACTAAAATCCGAGGCGCATGCTTCGTTTCTTTCGTCAAAACATATGCACCAGCTCTGCCCAGCTGAAATGCCAATTCACCAGTCAGTTCTATGTTTGCTACACCGCGCACACCATCTGTGCCGAATAATTTACCCATCTTTTCTAATCCTCCTGAAAATTGCTTATGATTCTTGGCTCTGGGAATCCGTTTCAGAGTCCGCAGCATCTTCTACTGTTACGGTTGCCGTTGGCGTACCCACTGTATAAACACCTTCCGGCAATACAATATTCAATGTTACATTATGCGTACCTGTTTCCAGACCTGATACATCCGCCGTTGCATACGCATGGTATTCTATCAGATTTTCCAATGCCTCGGCAGAACCTTTTACCTGAATTTCAGATACTGCATCTACATGGTATATTTTGTCTGCTTCCCCATGCAGAATATGCACTTGTGAATTACTCAAAGAAACACTTTGTTCCTGTGCCGGTAAAATTTCAACGGTTAC
>CALWKY010000051.1 GCA_944381395.1 uncultured Lachnospiraceae bacterium | reverse complement strand
TAAGAAACTTCGTACAAACGTGCAATTTCTTTCAGTGAACCTGATTTCAAAACAAAGTTCTTTAGAAAGGTTGCGTCCTCTGGGTCTAATGCAAGTATCCATTGAGGGATTTTATCTATCTCCAATTTAATTCTCCTTTCCTATTGACTTTAATTATATTCAATATATCATAAATAAAATTAAAGTCAATAGGAAAATTAAAATAAATTTTAGGAATAGCAGTGGCTGTCATTGGTCTTTGCTATTGTGTTACTTTATCGCACATGAGCATTACCATAAGGGATGTTTTCATCAGAAAACAAATCGCGCGGGAATCCTTGCGGCGCAAGGATTCCCGCGTTTCTATTTACTTGGAATGATCCGCTTATAAAGACTGCCATGGCAGTTTCCTCTGAAAAAATCAAGAAAAAAGAAAACCAATATTTTCTTATGGGGCATCTGCCGAGGATGCCTTTTTTTCATTGCTTCTTCCGCTGTTCCTGCGCCTGCCACACCCGCGCCAAGATATCCTTCAGCACTAACATAGCATCTAAGTCGTTATATCCATATTCCATCTTTAACCGGCCTAAAAGTTGATATAACCCTTCCGCATAGGGCGCTATGTCTACTTCCTGCTGATACGATGCCAGAATGGGATATTTTTTGCTCCACACTTGATTCCAATTGATTTTTTTCTGGGTTTCCTCGCTGATTTTTTCAATGATATCCTCGATCTCCTGTTGTTCTATATCAAAGGAAATCAGCTCATCCAGTGTTAAATGATACAGTAATGCCAGCCGTTTCGCCTGCCGGATATCCGGCAGTGTTTCGTCCAATTCCCATTTGGAAATGGTTTGTCTGCTGACGCCTAATTTTTCCGCTACCGCCTCTTGGGATAATCCGCTCTTTTTTCTGGCGTTTGATAAATGACTTCCTAAACCCATATGCACCTCCCCTTTCTATAAACAGTATACCGCCAACCACGCCGAGTATCTACCAGGATTACGTGCTTTTTTGCCCGAATCTGTGGCTTTTTGCATAATTCTGCCATACATTCGTTTTCTTTTTCATTTCCATCCGTAGTATACTGAGAAGCAATCCTTCCATACCAAATCATTCACTGAACAACTTTGCAACAGCAAGGATGGAGCCATCATTTTTTGAATCTAATTCGTCCTCTCCAATGAAATAAATTACCGCCATTGGAAGGCTTCATCGTGTTCATTTTTTTGCTGCAAAACCATGGAGAATCCTTTTTCCCCCCATTTATAATGGATGCACACCTATTGTATATAACCTAAATTTTTTGGGGAAAAAGAAACACACAGGGTATTTCAAAGTTTATTTTTTTCAAAAACAGCAAACAGCTGTTTTTAGGAAGGAGGACCTTATGCAAAGGATTTACGGCTATATCCGTGTAAGCACAAAAGAACAAAATGAAGACCGGCAGTTGATTGCCATGCAGGCACTTTCTATTCCAGAAAAAAATATATTCATGGATAAACAGTCAGGGAAAGATTTCCTGCGGCCTCAATATCAAAAATTGGGGCAAAAATTAAAAAAAGACGGTGTGCTTTATATCAAAAGCATTGACCGTCTTGGGCGTAATTACGCAGAAATTTTAGAGCAGTGGCGGATTCTTACCAAAGAAAAAGGCGTAGATATCGTTGTGCTGGACATGCCCCTTTTAGATACCCGCCGTGGAAAAGACCTGATGGGTACTTTTTTAAGTGATATTGTACTACAAATTCTTTCCTTTGTTTCCGAAAATGAGCGCTTCAATATCCGTCAGCGCCAGGCAGAAGGCATTGCAGCGGCAAAAGCGCGCGGCGTACGATTCGGAAGACCTTCCCAACCATTACCAGAAAATTTTCCGCCAATCTATGAAAAATGGAGATCCGGCGCCATTACAGGTACCGCTGCCGCCAAAGCCTGCGGCATGCCCCTTTCCACCTTTCGTTATCGAGCTGCACAATTTGAGCAGGCATCTTTTATTTAATATTTATGCTTTACCAAAAGGTGTACTTTATTGTAACCGTTATTTCAGGTAATACATAGCTGATTATAATACAAATTTTAGACAAAGTCTATAAATCTATACCAAAATACGGCAAGAATATCCAAATTTTTTAACTGATTTGTTTTTTGCAGAAAAGTACAGAATCCTACAGCTTTCTGTCGAAAAGGAACACAGCCTGCGGCTGCTGTTCTTTATGACCCGTGAAACCAAAAGGAGGAATGTTATGAAACAATTTTTACGCACCATGTTTGTGGTTCTGTGCTGTATCGGAGCACTGACAAGCGTGCCTGTACAGGCAGCAGATGGTTCCAGCGAGTCATCTCCTGTTACGGTAACGGCAGATGGATTTGCTTTTTCGGGCGGAACCATCTACGGCATTGATGCGGACTGGTTCCAGGCACAGCTGCCAGCAGGACAAACCGAAGGGCATCTGTATGTAGCGCTAGAGATTCCAGCAGAGGTGGATGGACGTGATGTGACCGCCATCAGCCCCTTTGCTTTTACCAGCAGCTGGTCTACCGATAAGGAAAAATACCATGCCCTGAATTATCATAATTATGGGCATCTTACCTTTACCATTGTATCCGCAGACTTTTCCCAAGCCTCTTGTCTGCGTTCCATTGGCAATCAGTCCTTTATGAACAGCAGTATTTCCGGCGTTTTGGATTTGTCCCAAACCCCTTTGGAACGATTTGAGAAAATGGCATTTAATGGGTGTGATAACTTAACGGGCGTGGTGCTTCCCGACACGCTGCAGGAAATTGGTCCTTCTTGTTTTCTGGATTGCACAGGGCTGCGGTTTGTAACCACCCAAGATATTTATGCGGCTTCCGGGGATGCCCTGGTGGATTTTACCCTGCCTGACGGTCTGAAAGTCATTGATAACCGTGCATTTGCCAGCGCTTTAGAGCCGGGTCTGGATCTGGCTGCTGTCATTCCCGCTTCTGTGGAAACCATCGGGGAAGAAGCATTTTATAACAAAGACAGCAAAGACCTGCGTTTCACCCAGTTTCACGTACTGCGTACCGACGCCCAGGGCTTAGATGGCTATGATTACAGCGCGTTCAAATGGGTGCGCCCTTCCGGCTCTGATGCTTTATGTCTCATCATCATGGCGGATGAAGACAGTTACAATACCTTCCGCCATGATAACAACGGGCTTAGTTACGTCACGAACGCAGTGACCTACCAAGTTTCCCTTTCTTTTGAAAAGAACGGTGTTTCCGCAGAAACCCAGGACAAGCTTTGGAACCAGTCTGTTCGTTTCACATTGGAAGATGATGTATGGGTCTATGATACTTCCTATAAGCTGCCGGAAACCGGCGGCACAACAGTGCCTGGTTATGAATCCTCCGTTTGGATCATGGACAATAAAGTGATGACAGAGGATACGTTAGTTACCGCGCTGACCGCCACATTGCGCGCCGGCGGAGATTTGACCGACCCGGAGGTTTCTTTCCAAGTAACCATCGTACCCAACACAGGTAGTGAGACAATAATAACCGTGCCCAACGGCGGCACCGTTACCATGAATTTACGAGATGATTACCAGCTGAAAATTCTTCCCATCTTTGACCACCCTCTTTCTGGCGAAGACAAAGACGATGTATTCTTCTGGTACTGCTGGAATGATTCGGAAGGCACCCGTAACGGGGAAAGCGCTTTCTCCTTCGGGAAAACCATCAATACCCTGAAGATTCAAACAGAAGATCACGAGCGGACAGGTACTTCCTTTTACCAGCTGGATTTAGAGGGAAAAACCGTAAGCAGTGCCTTTTACGGTCCAGATTATGACTGGGACAAAACCGTCTATACTTCCGAAGACGGCATGTACTATCTTTATGTAGAAATAGAAACGCCTACAGAAAATCTGGATTATATCACTGCCCATGATTACCAGTGGTTCATTGACCGGTACGGCCAATACCAGCCCGGTACCATTTATGACACCGCAGAAGAGTTCATCCAGCAATTTTTACTACCCACCTTTGGCAGTGAAACGGAAGTGGGCAGTGATGCCGGCAACTATACCTATTTAGATATCACATGGTCTTTA
>CALWKY010000050.1 GCA_944381395.1 uncultured Lachnospiraceae bacterium | reverse complement strand
CATCTGTCCGAAGCAGCTGTTCCAGTGCTTCCACTGTATCTTCCGTCAGCACAGCTTCCTGCACCAAACCTTCCGCGCCGGAGTCCTCTCCGCCGTGACCTGCGTCCAATGCCACCGTATAAGGTTTACTCCATTGCATATAGAAGGTATAGCCCAGATAAAGCACCGCTCCCAAACAAAAGAGCAGTCCCCATTTCATCAGCCGTCTACGTAATAAACCCCTTTTTCTTTTTTTACGTCTGCGGCGTCTGTGCTGGCGGTATGGCACCTCATCGTAGCCATAATCCCGCCAATTTTTTCCCTTCATAAATCTTTTCCCTCTTTCCCAGCGGCAAAACTGATTGCCTATTTATAAGATACCAGAAACTTTTAAAGAAAAACGCAAGAAAGATTTACAAATTTTTGACAATTTCTAATTTTCATCTAATAAAACTCTCGTTAGGTCTGTGAATAGATACAAAATGAGGTACCTCGATCCTATCACAGACACGAAAATCGCCCCAAAAGTGCATAGGGAAAATCGCCTTTGCATCTACCTGTTTTGCAAAATAGCGGATCCCCCAGTCAAACTTATCCTCTAAACGGGGATCCAGCGGCAGGCATGCCACATCAATGGTTCTCCCCCGCAAGCGGTCAATTTCCCCGCAGAAAGAGCGTGCCATCCCGTCATTATAGGAATCCGGTTCGCCATTCCAGTGCCACCAGTTCAGATCCCCTGCGTGGAAAATCGTTTTGCCGTCTGCTTCCACCAAATACGCCACCCCCTCGTCATTGGAGCGGAGGGTGGTGATTTTTAAATCATCCACTGCTATGGTTTCATGGGGTTTCACAAATACCACATCTGTTTCGGGTGCTCTGGAGCGGAAAATATCGTTGGAAAGTATTTTCTTTCCCGGTAAAGAAAAAATCGCCGGATCAAAATGGTCCCCATGACGGTGAGAAACAAAAGTATACAACGGCTTGGAAAAAGTGGCATCTTTCAAAAAATCCATTTTCCCATTTTCTGTATAATAATCAAATAACAAACAGCAGGTATCGCTTTCCACGAGAAAACCGCTGTGATGAAGATAGGTAATAATCATGTTTTTTGTCCTCCTTACGAAATTATGTATGAGATGGAAAAAATATAGCACAGACCAAAAAAAATGAAAAGTTTTTTCCGGGATTGCAGGAAAAAGGGTTTTGGATTACAATAAATCTATTCTTAGATAAAGGGGGAAGAAACAATGGCATGTACCATACGGCAGGCAGAGAAAAAAGATGTCCCCAGATTATTGGACATCTATAATTATGAAGTAACCCACGGTGTCGCCACTTTAGATTTGCAGGAAAAAACATTGGCAGAATGGGAAGTTTGGTTTTCACAGCATAACCGGGACAATCATCCTTTATTTGTGGCAGAAAAAGACGGTATCGTCATGGGCTACGTTTCTCTTTCTTCTTACCGGGAAAAAGAAGCCTTTCGCACCACCGTGGAATTGTCTATTTACATGGCACCGGAAGGACGCAGACAGGGCATTGCTTCCCAGCTGATGGGCTTTATTCTGGAGAAAGCAAAGACAGACCCTGCCATTCATACTGTAGTTTCTGTCATTACCTCCGGAAATGAAGCCAGCACGAAGCTTCATGAAAAGTTTGGGTTTACCTTCTGCGGTACCATCAAAGAAGTGGGTATGAAATTTGGCAAATACTTAGATATTGATAACTATTACCTTTTGGTATAAAGTTTTGCCTTTTCTATTTTCATTTTATATAAAAAAGAAAACTAGTGTGCCGGCATATTGATATTTAGTATTACAACAACTTCTTATTCGGAAGCTGTTGTAAACGTAGGATACAATGAACTCAACTTCACTCTTGCATCAGCAGTTCGGAACTGCCAATTAACGCATGTGGCGAGCAGCTCAGTTGGTCTTCCATCCATCTGGGTACTGGCAGTGGTCAGTATCGGTGGAAATCTGCTCGGTGTAGTTGGGATGATTGTTTTCATTCCAATCGTATCGGTAATCTATGCGTTGTTCCGTGAATATGTCTATCTGATGTTGAAGAAGCAAAAATCAAAAAGGTGACAGCCATGGAGGTTGAGACGTACACGCCGGTGAGATATATGGTGCAGGAGATGTCTCGTTTGTTTATGATCTGATTGTTCCTAAAACACTTATATGTTATTATAATTTTAATAATATATTTTCAAAGAAAGAGAAGGTAATTAGATATGCATCTGGAAGGATTATTTGTCGGAATTTTTACGTTTCTTGTTATCGGAGTTTTTCATGGAATTGTGGTTAAAACAGAATATTATTTCAGTAAACGCGTTTGGCCGCTATTCCTAATTTTGGGTGTGGCTTTTCTGATACTGTCTTTATGGATCAAGAATATCGTTGTTGGAAGTATTATAGCAGTATTTGGTGTTACCTGCCTCTGGAGTATTAAAGAACTTTTTGAACAGGAAAAACGCGTACAAAAAGGTTGGTTTCCAGAAAATCCAAAACGAAAAAGGAGAGAAGAGGAAAAATAAAGAAGAAAAAAGGTGTATATTCCATTACTGTTTAAGATAAAAAGGTGCTTTTTGATCCAACTAACTGGATCTTAGTTATAACGATCTTTTTGTGGTGTATTGCATTTATCGACTCCATCAGCGAAAAAAAGTTTCCAAGCCAATGTGTTGATGAATATAGGGTTCAGTTTCGTGGAACTTCGTACTGTAAAATTCATCATCGACTGGAAAAATATCGCAAAAGAGAATTGGCGATGAAAAAACGTTCAGAAGAAGAAAATACAAGTACTACAAAGTCGGTGGAATCGTATAAGATATATTATCATCCGAAAACGTCTACAACTAAAAAAAGTTATACTTCTACAAAAGGCTCTACAAAACCATACAGCTCAACAAAAGCATATAAATCAAACAGCAATTACTATTCACCAGCGATGCAAAATCGCCGTATGGAAGCATATGACGAAGGATATAATGCGGTTTATGATGATGAAGACTATGACGAATATCGTTATCAATAGGATATCACCGCCGTTTCTTTTATTTTACCATAAAACGGCAATAACAGCCAGAAATATTTAGCTAAGTATCAATATGCCAGCACACTAGTTTAAAAAGAAAAAATTTTTCAAAAAACAACAAAAAACAGGATAAAACTCCAGGGTTTTATCCTGTTTTATGATTCTTCGAAAGAATAAGTAGATTCCTCTAATATTTTCACATGACCCATGAGCCGCAAAGACCGGATGTTTTCTCCGTCCCAAACTGCCTCTGCACCCAGTTCGCCGCCGGGTTCCTGCAAAGAAACACTGGCTTTTCCACCGGCTTCTTTTGCCAAAAAAGAACCAATGGCACAAGTACCGCTGCCGCAGCTGGATTCCCACACCCGGCTGCCGCCTTTCACCACCACAAAAGGGTCCATCATATCTTTTTCCTTCTGCCAAAGCAGAATGCCAAACGCAGGCGCCGCAATGGATGCCTCCCATAAGGCTGCCATATCTTCCGTTTCGGCGCGCATGGCGTCATCCACCTGTGCCACCTGGCGGATGATGTGGGCAATACCGTCAAAATACACCACCGGCAAGGTCATCGATTTTCCCTGCCACAAAAAAGTTTCTTCCGTAACTTTTTCCGGCAGAGGCATATCCACCAGCCCCCGCCAGCCATCTTTTTCTGTTGTTATTTGGCAGCCCACGAATCCCGCCGCGCCGGAAATTTCCAGCTGATAGATCTTGGTTTCCCCGAAAGGCAGGTGTTCTTTTTTTGCCAGCACAGCGCCTACGGACATGGTCGCATTGCCGCAAAACTCCCCTGCCATCATCCGCAGTCTGGCATCGGCATGGGGATTGGCGGGCTCCATAAAAAAGCCAGCCTGTTCCGCATCCAGATGATCTTTGCCAATGAGCAGGCTTGCCAAAGGCAGTTGTTCTTCCACCGGGATAGGATCTTTGATGAGCAGTGTCAAATTTTTTGTCGGATCTGTTTTAATATAGGATATCGTTCGCATACGGCCTCCTCTTGGTTACTGGTGAAACCGGCGCAAAAATGCCTGGGTACGTTCCTGGGCAGGATGGGTAATGACATCCTCCGGCTTGCCTTCTTCCACAATGACACCGCCGTCCATAAAAATAATATGATCGGACACATCTCTGGCAAATGCCATTTCATGGGTAACCACCACCATGGTCATATGTTCCGCCGCCAGATCCTGAATCACTTTCAGGATTTCCCCCGTCAGTTCCGGATCCAGCGCAGAAGTGGGCTCATCGAAAAAGAGGATACGGGGCTTCATGGCAAGAGCTCTTGCAATGGACACCCGCTGCTGCTGACCGCCGGAAAGCTGGAAAGGATAAGCATCCGCCTTATCTTCCAGACCCATTTTAGCTAAAAGCGCCATCGCTTCCTGACGCACTTCTTTTTCCGCTCTGCCGCCAATGAGCATGGGCGGCTCCATAATATTTTTCAGTACTGTGTAATGGGGGAACAGATTAAAATTCTGGAACACCAGCCCAAAATTTTTCCGGATCTGGCGCAGTTCGCCGTTGGATACATACTGCGCTTTTCCAGCTTTGTCTGCCTTTGCTGCATATTTTCCCAGATAAATCAAATCTCCGCCATCCATGGTTTCCAGCAACGTGGCACACCGCAGAAGGGTAGATTTCCCGCTGCCGCTGGGACCAATGATGGAAACCACCTGTCCTTCTTCTACAGACAGGGAAATATCTTTCAGCACTTCATTGTCGCCGAATTTTTTATTGCAATGATTGATTTCCAAAACTTTCATGGCGACACCTCCTTACCGATAATAGCTGAGCGCTTTTTCAATGCGCTCCATGGTATAAGCCACCACCGCGTTGAAAATAAAATAGAATACACCTGCCACAAACAGGGGGGTAATATCCGCCTTTGCTGCCGCAATCTGTTTTGCCACTGTAAACATTTCCTGATAAGAAAGGACAAACGCCAAAGAAGTGTCCTTTACCAGTGTAATGACTTCATTGGTAACGGGAGGCAGTACCCGCTTTACCATCTGGGGTAAAATAATGCGGAAGAAAGTCTGGCTTTTACTATAACCTAACACCGCAGCCGCTTCATACTGTCCTACCGGAATGGATTCGATACCAGAGCGGTAAATCTCTGCAAAATACGCCGCATAGTTCACGGCAAAACCGATCAGCAATGCCGTAAAGCGCCATTGGGTAGATAATGTGGCTCCCCACATATAAAAGGGACCATAGCACACCACCAACAGCTGCAGCATTAAAGGGGTACCTCTTAAAATAGAGATGAGCACCTTCATCACCGTCTGAATGGGATGGAACTGTGCCAATCCTCGACGGAAATTATCCTGCCATTTTCCAGTACGGGGTAATGCATTTCCACCGCGGAGCAGACTTTTTTCACTTTCTGTTAAGAGGAAGGAAAAGGGTGCCCACACGTTCATTCTGCCAAACGCCACCAAAAGCCCCAAAGGCATGGAAAATACCAGTGTTAAAACAAACAGCAGCAGGGTATAGAGAAAGCCGCCGCCCAGCTGTGCCAAAATATTGGAAAAACTCATTTAACTCCTCCTTTCCTTCCTGACATTCTTTTTTGACATTCCAAGCGCGAAAAAGCGGCGAGGAGCTTTTATCCCCGCCGTCGTTTTTTCATGAAGGGTTATGTTTTACAAAAACCCGGCTTATTTTGTCAAAGCATACCTTTTGCAGTTATCATACCACAAAATGTATTACTTGCCAAGGCAAACCATCTGATCCAAGTTATAATCGCTGTATTTTTCCGCAATGGTCATGAAAGTACCGTCTTCTACCATTTCATTGAGGACTTCCTGCACCTGATCCCGCAGCGCTTCATTGCCCAGTGCGAAACCGATGGCATACTGTTCGGTGCTCAAAGGTTCTTCCAGCATGCGGAACACACCGTCTCTGCTGTCCAGCTGATACTGTGCTACACCGATATCCACTGCAATGGCATCTGCCATGCCGCTTTCCAGATTCATAAACGCGGTATTATAATCGGGAACCTGTTCCAAAGATGCGAAACTTGCCGCCAGCGCCAGGTTTTCCTCGTTATCTTCTTCGGAGGTCAGTGCGGTCAGCGCGGAAGAATCCGCCTGCGTTACGACTGTTTTGCCCGCCAGATCTTCTTTGGACTGGATATCACTGTCGTTCATCACGATAAATACAATGCTGTTATCTACATAAGGCTCGCTCCAAGCATAAGCATCTTCACGACCGGTCATCGTAAAACCGTTCCAAATGCAGTCGATGCTTCCGCTGTTCAGTTCCATATCTTTGCTATCCCAGTTGATGGGCTGTTTTACCAGTTCCCACCCCATACGGTTGCACACTTCCTGTGCCAAATCCAGGTCAAAGCCTACATACTCACCGTTTTCATCCATATATCCGTAAGGAGGATATTCTGCATCGAAACCTACGGTAAAAGTAGTTCTTTCTGCATCGGTATTATTGTTGGAAGAAGTATTGTTGTCACTGGATGTGGAACCGCAGCCGCTCAATACTGCCGCGCTCATTACCAAGGTCATGGCGAAAGCAAAAAACTTTTTCATATTCATAGCACTCCTTTTTCTCTGTCAATGAAATTGATTCAGAAATGTTGTTCCTGATGATTTAGTATTTTATCACTCTACCACAATAAAGTAAACAGACCAAATATACATATTTTTTACGAAAATATCATCTTTTTTTAGCACTTCAGCCAAAATCATATCTTTATCACGAAAAAAAGGAGGCGCTAACCTCCTTTTTCTCATAAAAAATATGTGAGCAAATCTATAAGCCGGTTTCTGTCGTGGACAGTCATCTATCTAGTCCTGCCGTTACCGGCAGGCTCAAGCGACGCTATGGCGAAACGGGACGAGCAGCCCCTTTTGTTGTTTCTTGGTCTTGCTTCAAGTGGGGTTTACATGGCTTTCGTCGTTACCGACAAAACGGTGGGCTCTTACCCCACCTTTCCACCCTTACCTGATGACGCAGGCGGTTTATTTCTGTTGCACTAGCCTTGGAGTCGCCTCCACCGGCCGTTAGCCGGCACCCTGCTCTGTGAAGCCCGGACTTTCCTCACCCTTTTGGGGCGCGACTGTCCAATTTACTCGCTTTTCAGTATAACGCAGAGATTCTTTCTTTGTCAATACGGGAAATCCGGGAAAAAATTAAGACTTTCGTTGTTGTATTTTCCTTTTCTTTTTTCTATACTGAAAACAGAAACCAAACATCATTTTATAAGGAAAAAGGGAGGATGTTGCAAATGATTATGACCACTACCCCTTCTGTGGAAGGAAAAACCATTGTGGAATATAAAGGTGTATTTTTCGGCGAAGTGATTTCCGGTGTGGACTTTGTGCGGGACTTTACGGCAGGACTCACCAACTTTTTCGGCGGGCGCTCCGGTTCTTATGAAGACGAACTGAAAAACGCCAGAGAGACAGCCCTGCAGGAACTGGAAAACCGTGCGGCTCAGGCAGGTGCCAATGCGGTAGTCGGTATTGACGTTGATTATGAGGTATTAGGTGCCAACAATGGCATGCTCATGGTCACCGCCAGCGGTACTGGTGTTGTAATACGATAAAAACGCAGGAAAAAAAGAGGAAAATCCTCTCTTTACAGGGTATAGAATCGATACTCTGTAAACGAAGACTCATTTTTCCACAAGCCTTTGACAAATAGGCAGAAGCATAAAGCCGAAGTTCCAACAGCTCAATTGCCTTGAAACTTCGGCTTTTCCTCGTCAAAGATAAATCCCGGCTGCGGATTACAGTTGGGAAACCCTTTGTTTCCCAAACCCTTCCGCATTCTTGCAAAAAATAGAAAGCTTAGTATTTTAACAGTATAAAAAGAGGGGAACTCCCCTCTTTTTTATTTTCCTTATACATCAAAGCAGCTGCCGCCAATAAATTCTTTCATCAAAGAGTTATTGGGAATATCCGTTTCCGGTGCCGCTAAGAAGTAATCCAAGAACTTCAAAAGACGTTTCGCTGTCACGTAAGCCGGTGAGTCGTGGGATACATCAAACAGCAGTGGTTCCGCATAAGCTTTCAGTACGCTTAACTCATAAATGGTGGCAGAATTGAAAATTACATCCGCATTTTCCTGGAAGGGGAAAATATTTTCCGCCTCGCCGTCTGTTACATCACTCCAAGTGGATATAGTCAATGTGGCATCTCTGCCGCGGAACTGATGATCCCGCACCAACCGGCGAATCAGGCGGCTATCGGCAGTGGAAATATGGTTATGATCATCCATATTCAACTGGGTCATGGCACTGATAAAAATATGGAATTTGCAAGCGGAATCAATCTCTGATGTCAGCTCATCGTTTAATCCATGAATGCCTTCGATCACTAAAATCTCATCCGGCTTCAGACGGATCTTATTGCCCTTATACTCCCGTTTCCCGGATACGAAATTATACCGAGGCAGTTCCACTTCTTCTCCTGCCACTAATTTTTTCAGGTCTTCATTGAGCAGTTTCAAATCCAACGCCTGAATGGACTCAAAATTCCGTTTTCCATTTTCATCTACCGGTGTCTGTTCCCGCTCTAAGAAATAATCATCCAGAGAAATTTTATGGGGATGAATGCCCAACACCCGCAGCTGTACACACAGCCGGTTAGCAAAAGAGGTTTTTCCCGAAGAAGAAGGTCCTGCAATGAGCACCATTTTCACATGATCCAGCCGTTTGCCAATCATATCCGCAATCTCTGCGATTTTCTTTTCATGGAGCGCCTCATTGATGCGAATTAAGTCGCCAAAACCGCCTGCGGTAATGGTTTCATTGAGATCTGCCACATTGGATACGCCCATCAGGGCGCACCAGCGCATCTGTTCCAAAAAAATCTCTCCCACCTTTTCCGGGTTGCCAAATTCCCGTAAAACTGCGGGCTGGTTCTGGTCCGGGAAGCGCAGTAAAAACCCATCCTTATAGGGCATCAAGCCAAAATTCCATAAGAAAGAGCTGCGCTGGGGCATATAACCGTAAAAATAGTCATAAAAACCATCCATTTCATAGAGGTTTAAGCTGGAAGCACGACGGAAGCGCAGCAGTTTCACCTTATCCTCCATTCCCTGCTCCTGTAAAATCCCAATGGCTTCACTTTTCCGGAAAGTTCGTTTGGTAATAGGCAAATCCGCCTGCGCCAGCTGCCGCATCCGTTCCTCAATTTTTGCCAGCAGTTCTTCGGTGATCTCCACAGCCGGACGGCGAATCTCACAGTAAAAACTTTTTTGCAGGGAATGTTCAATGATGGTCAAAGCGTCCTTTCCCAGCACATCCCGTACAGCACAAACCAGCAGGAAGGATACGCCTCGCTGATATACCCGCATGCCTTCCTCATCGGTTACATCCAAAAAAGTAATGGGTTCTTCGAAATACACTTCATAATTCAGTTCTTGCAGACGGTTTCCCTGTTTAGCAACCAAAATGGGTCCTTGAAAGCGGTCTGTGTAATCCTTTGCCAAATCCGCAAAGATAGTGCCTTTGGGTACTTTTCGCTTTTCTCCCATCACTTCCAAAATTCTTTCTTCCATAGATCTTCTTCCCTCCTGTCTCTTTTATCCTATTGGCGAAAAAGATCAGATATGCCAGAAGGTCTGCCCATTGCTCTGGGCTTCTGCCACTTCCAGCGCAATTCCTTCCTCGGCGGCTTTTTGGCGCAGATAATCTGCCATCACCGGCACAACGAGAACTTCTGAAGCATAGTGGGTCAGATCCGCCACACACAAATCCATAACCACTGCCCGCTGGGCTTCGTGGAATTTCAAGTCTGCTGTCAAATATAAATCTGCACCCTGTTTCTTTGCTGTCTCCAGATATTCACTGCCGGCACCGGTACAAAGGGCAACGGTCTGAATCAGTTTGTCTCCATCTCCCACCAGACGGATCACATCCAGATCCATTTTTTCTTTTAGCAGTTTCGCATAATCCCGGAAGGTCATGGGCTGTTTTAACCTGCCGATACGGCCAATGCCTTCTGTTTTTCCTTTCTGCTCCACAGGATAAATGTCGTATGCCATTTCCTCGTAGGGATGAACTTTGCGTACCGCTTCTAAAATCTGAGGCACCCGTTTTTCCGGCGCGATGCTTTCCACTCTGGCTTCTGCCGTTTCTTCCAGCTTTCCTTCTGTACCCAAGTAAGGATGGGTGCCTGCTTCCGGCAGGAAACTGCCGATACCCTCGGTATAAAATGCGCAGTGGCTGTAAGCGCCAATATGTCCCGCGCCGGCATCCGTCATTGCCTGACGTACCGCCGCCACATGGGTCATAGGCACATATACCACAATCTTTTTCAGTGTTTCTGTTTCCGTTGCTTTCAAAATCCGAACATCTTCCAATTCGCCCAATGCAGCCAGTACATCGTTGGTACCGCCCTTGGCAATATCCAAATTGGTATGGGCAGCATAAGCCGCAATATGGTGTTCCACCAAGTCAAAAATCCGGCTCCCCAAAGTCGTGTCTCTGCGGATGGACTCAATTTTCCTAAATAACAGCATGGGATGATGGGTTAAAATCAAATCCGCTTCTGTTGCAATGGCTTCCTGAATCACATCCTCTGTCACATCCAGCGCAACCAGTACTTTTTTGATCTCTTGGGACGGATCGCCCACAGCCAGACCGGAGCGGTCCCAGTCCTCCGCCAGATATAAGGGCGCCCACGCTTCCATCCAATCCATAACCTTCTTTAATGTTGCAGACATGCTACCGCCTCCTGTATCAAAATGCTTTCCTGTTCCACTTCCCGCAGTCTTTCCTGCGCCTTAGGCGTCTGGGCTGCCTTTAACCTGCGGGCAATGGTATGTACCCGTTTTTCTTCTTCCCGTAAAAATGCCAGCAGGACAAGATTCTTCTCCTCCAGCAATTTCCCGCCATATAAATAGTCAATGGGTTTTGTATAAGGCACTGCCCCGCGCCTGCAGTGTATAATCACATAATACTTGCCATCTTCTTTCAGCATTTTTTCTTCTATTATGCCAAAACCTATCGCTTCCACGCCTTTACGCACGGCGGGAATATCCTGCTGGGGAGAAAGAACCAGTTCCTCTAAACCATCCGTAACTTCCCGCTTTTCTTCCAGCAGCCGTAAGATCAGCATACCGCCCATGCCGGCAAAGACAGCGGAGCGGATTTCTCCCCGCTGAAACGGCGTCAAACCGCTTCCCAGCCGCAATTCCACTTTTTCCTCCACGCCAAAACGCGCCACATTTTCCCGGGCATGAAAAAGAGGTCCTGCATTGACGTCAGAGCCAAATACCTTCCCAGTTTCTTTCTGTGCCAAGGCAATGGCAACATATCCATGATCGGTGCCCACATCCGCTACCGGATAGCAGCTGACGCAAGACACCACTTCCTGCAGCCGGCGGGATAATTCCACACTTTGCTCCATGATTCTATCCTCCGTTCTCATAGGCACTGGGTCTTTTCCTGCAAAAAGCGTCATTCACCCGAAAAGACCTGTTCTTATTATGGAAAGCAGCAGTCGTTTCATGCTTCCTTATTTGCAACGAAAACCAGCATTTTCCAGTCTTTGGGGTTATGATACCATAAGTAAAATTTCCTCGCAACCTTATGGCAGCATCGATAACACGAAAAAAGCAGCAGGACGCCCCGCCGCTTTTTCTGTTTTATCCTTCGCTGTTTTCCTTCCCATCCCATACCACAGCACGGTAATTTTTACGGTCCGTATCTCCTTCTGTGGAAATACAAAGAATATGAGCGTGGGTATCCAGCCCCAGCATTTGCCGCAACGGTACGTAATCATCCTTTGCCAAAATTTCCGAAACAAAGCCCATAGTAGCCGCGCCGCTTTCCCCGGAAATGATACGTCTGTCATTGCCCATAGGATTGCCCAGCACCCGCATGCCTCTGGCTGCAACGGCATCGGGGATGGAAACAAAGAAATCTGCCGTCCGCTTCAAGATTTCCCAGCCGATGCTGCAAGGCTCTCCGCAGGCAAGCCCCGCCATCATAGTAGGCATATCGCCGGAAACTTTATGGAGTGTGCCATCCTGTGCCTTTGCCGTACGATAGAGGCAGTCTGCCTCATCCGGCTCCACTACAATGATTTTAGGGCAGTCTTTTCCATAATACTGCCGTAAGAATCCTGCCGCCGCGCCGGCATAAGCGCCAACCCCTGCCTGCAAAAACACATGGGTAGGTTTTACCTGCCCCACCGGATTTACGGTATCATATTGTGCCACTGCTTCTTGAAGCATGGTAGTATAGCCCTGCATAATCCAAGCGGGGATTTTCTCATACCCTTCCCATGCGGTATCCTGCACAAAAATCCAGCCGTTTTTCTGGGCTTTGGCATAAGTATCCCGTACTGCATCGTCGTAGTTGAGCTGGGTGATTTCCGCATCTGCACCCAATGCACGGATATTTTCCAGCCGCTCTAAGGCGCTTCCCTTCGGCATAGTCACCACACTTTTATGCCCCAATCTTTGTGCGGTCCAGGCAATACCACGCCCATGATTGCCGTCAGTGGTAGTGGCAAAAGTAAGCACGCCCAGTTTTTTCCTGGTATCTTCTGCCGTCAGCAAGTCATATGTCATCTTGCCAGGAGAAATACCCAGCTGTTCTGCCAGATATCTCCCAATACAATAACTCCCTCCTAAGCTCTTAAACGCATTCAGCCCAAAACGATAGCTTTCATCTTTCACATGGATGGACGCCACACCAAAGGTCTTTGCCAGTTCATCCAATGGCACCAGCGGGGTAGGCGCGTAGTCCGGGAAACTTTGATGGAAACGCAGTACCGGCGCCACCGCCTGGAGTGTAAACAGGGAAAAATACGAAGAGGGTGTCTGGTCTTTTTTCTCATTTGCAAAAACCTGAATGCTTCCTTTCATATCCGTGCTCCTTTCTGTCTAAAACGGCAGTTTTTGATCCAAATGCTTCTTTGAACACATTCTATCTCTCCCATCGATTTCCTTTCACCGGGAGGTAAAATAAAATTTTTGACCCATCTATTTTTTTCCTGAATCATGGATTTGCCACAAAAATTTTATAAAAAAACAGGCGGACTGAAAAACCTTCCAGTGCGCCTGTCTTCTTTGTTCTGGATTATTCCAGATAATCTTTTAACTTTTTGCTTCTGCTGGGATGGCGCAGTTTCCGCAGGGCTTTTGCCTCAATCTGGCGGATGCGTTCACGCGTTACATTAAACTCTTTCCCCACTTCCTCCAAGGTTCTTGCTCTGCCGTCATCCAGCCCGAACCGCAGTCTCAGTACTTTCTCCTCACGGTCAGTGAGCGTATCCAATACTTCCATCAGCTGTTCCTTGAGCAGTGTAAATGCGGCTGCCTCTGCCGGCGCGGGAATGTCATCATCGGGAATAAAATCTCCCAAATGGCTGTCTTCCTCTTCGCCGATGGGTGTTTCCAAAGAAACGGGTTCCTGGGCGATCTTCATAATCTCCCGCACCTTATCTTCCGGCATCTGCATTTCCTCAGAAAGCTCTGCCGCGGTAGGTTCCCTGCCTAATTCCTGTACCAATTGTCTGGAAACACGGATCAGTTTATTGATCGTCTCTACCATATGCACGGGGATACGGATGGTTCTTGCCTGATCGGCAATGGCACGGGTAATAGCCTGACGAATCCACCAGGTTGCATAGGTAGAAAATTTATATCCTTTATGGTAGTCAAATTTTTCAACGGCTTTAATCAGACCCAGATTGCCTTCCTGGATCAGATCCAGAAACAGCATGCCGCGTCCAACATACCGTTTCGCAATGCTGACAACCAGCCGAAGGTTAGCTTCTGCCAGTTTCTTCTTAGCAGCCTCGTCGCCTTCTTCCATTCTTTTAGCCAGCTCGATTTCCTCTTCTGCACTCAGGAGGGGTACCTTGCCAATCTCCTTGAGGTACATCCGGACAGGGTCATCAATATTGATGCCTTCAGGGAGGGTCAGATCCAGATCTTTCTCCACTTCCTCTTCTGCTTCAATATTGCCCAGAATATCGATGCCCTGGCTTTCCAGATACTCATAGACTCTGTCAATCTGATCGGGATCCAGATCCAGATCACCCAGATATTCCATGATTTCTTTATATTCCAGCACGCTTTTTTTCTTTTTGCTGAGGGCTACCAATTCCTTCAGCCGGGTGATCAATGTTGCTTCCTCTACGGACTTCAAAGGTATCCTCCCTTTCCACGCTTTTATTCTAACCAGATCAAACACGGATATGCAAATTCTTCAGTCTTTCCCGTTCCTGGATATATTTTTGCAGCGCTTCCACTTCTGTGACTTCAGCAATCAATTTATCCAATCTGGTCTTTTTTAACAGCCCCACTTCGTCATTGATGGCTTTTTCCAGATCAGCGGGATTTTCCTTTGGTATCTGCGCGGCAAAAATATCCGTCGCCAATGCCTGTTCTTCCACCGTATGAAAATAGCTGATCAATTCCGCCTCAAAGACGCGGCCATTTTTTTCCCATAACTCCTGCATCAAGTAAAACGCCCTGCGATACGTTTCATTGGTAAATTCCTCCGGCTGCATACATTTTTTTAAGGCTTCATACACCGTAAGGTTTGCAGCGCAGACCGCCAGCAAATCCCGCTGGGCTTCCAACAGACCTTTTTCCTCTTTGGGCAGCTGGGAAACTTCCTGGGTCCGTTTTCCCTGCAATAAAACCGCCTGGGTCCGTTTTCCCTGAATAGCCTCCACTTCCCTGCGGATGGCTTCTTCTTCCACACCAGTCATTTTCGCCACTTGGGCTGTATAAACATCCCGTTCAATATCGCTTTCCAGCTCCGAAAGGGCTTGGGCGGCTTCCCGGGTAAAAGAGACTTTCTGTTCCGGATCATTCAAATCCGTATAATTCCGTTTTAAACATCCAATGCGAAAAGCAATATGGTGCACCGCATTGACCAGCAATTTGGCAAACTCCTGCGGTCCATTTGCCTGAATAAACTCATCCGGGTCCTTTCCATCCGGCACCTGGGTAACCCGCACCCGCATACCGCCTTTGACCAGAATGGGAATGGCGCGCAGTGCGGCATTGGTGCCAGCTTCATCGCTATCATACAGGATAATCACATCCTGCACATATTTTTTCATGGCTTTTACATGATCGGGGTGAAACGCCGTCCCCAGTGACGCCACCACATTGTGAAAGCCTGCTTGATAAATGGAAATCATATCCATATACCCTTCTACCAAAATCAGCTCCTTTTTCTTGGCATCCTTGGCAAAATTCAGCCCAAACAAATGCTTGCGTTTCGAAAAAATGGCTGTTTCCGGTGAGTTCAAATATTTCGGTTCGCCCTTTTCCAATAATCTGCCGCCAAAGCCGATAATTCTGCTTTGCACATCAATAATGGGAAACATCACCCGCTCATAAAACCGGTCATGGTAACCGCCGCCTTGTTTGTCCGCCAACACCAGACCGCTTTCCCGCATTTCCCGCGTGGTAAAGCCTGCTCCCTTCAGGTGTTCATACAACAGGGTTCTGCCCGGCGGTGCATAACCCATACCAAATTTCCGTTGAATGGGTATGGTCATTTTCCGCTTCTCCAAATAGGCTCTGCCAGGTGCCCCCGCCTCGCTTTGGAGCATATCATAATAGAATCTTGCGGCACTTTTATGCAGATCATAAAGCCTGCGGCGTAATTTTTCCTCTTCCTTTGCCTGGGCACTCATTTGGGGTTCCGGCAGGGCGATATGGGCACGATCCGCCAGCCGCTTGGTAGCTTCCACAAAATCGCAGCCCTCTATCTGCATCACAAAACCATATACATTTCCCTTGGCGCCGCAGCCAAAGCAGTAATAAAACTGCTTGTCCCGGTTGACAGAAAACGAAGGCGTTTTTTCATGATGAAACGGGCACAGCCCAAAATAGGACGAGCCTCTGGGTTTGAGCTGTACATACTGGGAGATGACATCCACAATATCATTCTGCATACGAATCTCTTCGATCAGTTCTTGTGGATACATAGCCATCACCTCCTGTCAAAAAAAGCGCTGCTGCGCTTTTTCAATTTCAAAAGAACAGGGAAGTTTTCATTTCACTTCCCTTATAATAAAGATAATTCGACATTCTGCCGCAAAATCCTCTTTTCTGATACAGGTTTGTAGACTTTGCCAAAAAAAGTGTAACTTTTTTTCAATTTCTACGCATTTTTCCCATACACATAGTATCTTTCAGTAAATATTCCATCCCATGGGTACAAACAGCGACCGAAATCTAGTTACGGCAAACCGGTCCGTCATACAAGCCACATAGTCGCAAACCACTCGTTTCACCGGCTCACCTTCTGCAATAAGCCGCAGAAACTCTCCTTCCATTTTTTCCGGATGCTCCAAATAATACGCAAATAAATCCCCTACAATTTTTTCCGCTTTTTTATGTTCTGCCTCTGCCACTGCGCCGGCATATATTTTTTCAAACATAAAGCCCCGTAAATCGTATAACACAGCGCGCATTTCCTGGCTCATGATAATATCATTTTTCTCCATGCTGTTTTGGATGGTATCCCGAATCATGGCATTGATACGGCTGCTGGATGTATTGCCAATCACATCCACTGCCTGCTTGGGAATATCCTCCGGCAGAAGCAGCCCTGCCCGGATGGCATCGTCAATATCATGATTGGTATAAGCGATTTTATCAGAAAGCTGGACAATTTTTCCTTCCAAAGTGGCGGGCTTTCCACTGGTGCGGTGATTGAGGATGCCATCCCGCACCTCAAATGTCAAGTTTAGACCTGCTCCATCCTTTTCCAGCCGGTCAGCCACACGCAGACTCTGCTCATTATGGGCAAAACCGCCTATATCTTTGCATAATTCATCTAATTTCCGCTCTCCGGCATGACCAAAAGGGGTATGTCCCAGATCGTGGCCCAATGCAATGGCTTCCGTCAAATCCTCATTTAAGCGAAGCGCTCTGGCAATACTGCGGGCAATCTGGCTTACCTCTAAGGTATGGGTCAGGCGGGTACGGTAGTGGTCCCCTTCGGGAGAAATAAAGACCTGGGTCTTATGCTTCATTCTGCGGAATGATTTACAGTGGATAATACGGTCCCGGTCTCTTTGGAAGTCCGTACGGATATCATCTTTTTCTTCTGGATGGAGTCTGCCTTTTGTATGGGCGCTTTTCATGGCAAAAGAGCTCAGGTTCCGTTCTTCCGCCAATTCCTGTTCTTCTCTGATGTGTAATGCTTCCATGGGTGCTCCCTCCTTCTACTTGTTTTATAACGTGTCTCTTACCATTAAAATACTCTTTTTCCCGCAAAAACCCTCTTTTTTTCAGGGAAAAAGTTCTTTTTCCTGTCAAAAAGCCTTTTCCAGAAGGAAAAGGCTCGTAACGCAGAGATTATGGCTTGCAGATTCCGCAAGGGTCATACCCTTGTGCCACTGCCGTCATCCGGTCGGAAAAATACACCCGGTTATTTTCCGCCGGCAGGGAACGGCAAGAAGGCAAATGAAACTTTTGACTATTCACATTCCCAATATACTGACCCGTTTGGGGATTTGCTGCTTCTGTGGAAGCTGTGGAGGATTCCGTAGGATTTGTCGCCGCATTTTCATTTTTACTGGTTGCCACCGTTAAGGCAGTGCCATCGCTTTCAAACGTAATATCCCCCTGCATGTCCGTGCGGTAAACCTTCGCACCCGCATCCCGGAATCGGCTTAAAGCATCCTCACCGGGATGACCATAAGAATTATTCTTTCCCACAGAAATCACCACATACTCCGGCATCACTTCCCGCAAAAACACATAGCTGGAAGAAGTATCCGATCCATGATGTCCAGCCTTTAAGACTGTTGCATCCAAATCCAGATTTTGGCTGAGGATATCTTGTTCTTCCTCCCGCTCCGCATCCCCGGTAAAAAGAAAAGAGGTGCTGCCGCAGACAACCTTCACCAGAATAGAAGTATTATTCAGATTATCGGGATCCTTTTGGGCAGGCGTCATCAATGTTACCCTGGCATTTCCCAGTGCAAAACTTTCATTCTTTTCAGGCACCTGCAAGGACAAGCCCTGTTTTGCCGCCAGATTCTTAAAATTCATATAGAAAGCGGCATCACTGCCCGCACTGGGCGCATAAATTTTACCCACTTTGGCTTTGGTCAAAGCGCCGGAAAGTCCGCCCATGTGGTCCTCATGGGCATGGGTGCCTACCACATAGTCCAAATCGGTAACACCTAATTTAGACAAGTAGGCATAAATCAAATCACTGTCTGCCACATTGCCGCCGTCAATGAGCAAGTATGTTCCATCGCTTTCCACCAGCGCCGCATCTGCTTGTCCCACATCCAGAAAATGGACGGTTAACACGGTATCCGTATTTTCTGTAATCCATACGGATTTTGTCGCTTCGTCCCATATGACTTTATAACCAAAGCTTTCTGCCACATATTTGGCAGGCGCCAAAGTTCTGCCGTTTACCACCGCTGGAGAAACATCCATGGTTTTTACCTGTCCATCCACCCATAAAGCGGTACTGCCCAGCGTCATTTTTACTGTGGCAGTCCCCTTCTTAGCCAATGCGCACTGGGTTTGTCCATCCCATGTAACTTCAGCGCCCATCGCCTCAAAAATTGCCCGTACCGGTACCATGGTTCTGCCGTCTATGATCTGGGGCGGTACGTCAAAGGCTACTTCTTCTCCTTTCACATAGACTGAAATATCCCCTTGTCCGCCAAAGGCGTAAACCCCCTGCAGGATCATAAAACACAAAACCAACATCCAGCGAATGATTCTTTTTTTCATGATATGCCTCCTTTTTCATCCATCAGTATTTTCCCTCACTTGGGGTATGTGAAAACAGCTCCCCCATTTCCCTGCAAAAGCAGCCCCGCTATCCATTCAAAAAAAGAGAGGCATTCTGCCTCTCTTTCCGATACTTAACGCACTTCTTTGGAAAATCCAGGCTTTTCCGTATGGCGGTATACCCGCTTTGCATCTACCTGCACAATCTCCCGCTCCGGATAACGGAATGCCGTCAGCTTTCCGCCATACACACAGCCCTGGTCAATATCAATGGTATTGTTCACCAGTTTTGCCTGAGGCACTTCTGTATGCCCATAAACCACCAAAGCATTTCCTGTATAACAGGCAGCCCAATCCTTACGCTCTGGACGTCCAGAAGCATCCAGTTTCCCTGTTGTTTCGCCATACAGACAGACTGCCTTAATCCCACCGGAAAACCGACCCATATTTTCTGCCTGTAAACCGCCATGGACCACCGCCAAACGCTTTTTATCCAGCAGCAGATAATAGCACTGGCTTTCATAACAGCGCATATACCGCATCTTTAAGGCGCCCCGTTCTTCCGCAGTCATGGCTTTCAGTTCTGCCACCGTATTTTCTAAGCCGTGGGAAATATGGACATGGTTTCCCAGAAAATAGCGGTACAGCTTATTGCAATGATTGCCATGAACCCAAAAGGCACCGCCTTGTGCCACCTGGTCAATCCAGAAATTCAGGCAGGAAATATTTTTCTGTCCTTTATCCGCCACATCGCCTACAGAGATCAGCCGTCTGCCCTGCGGGTGGATGTAAATGCCGTTATGCCGTTCGTAGCCCAGTTTTTCAACCAGCTCGATCAGTTCCTGAAAACAGCCATGGACATCCCCAATGATATCAAATGTATTCTGTTTAAATTCGAGTATGCGGAAGTTCCGCTCCCGTCGTTCCTTCATATTCTTTCTCCATCAGCAGAAAAAAACAAATCTGCTGTTTCTTTTTTTCCTGTCCCTTTCATACACTATACCACAGATTTTCTTTTTTGTCTTTATTGTAAAAAGAAAAATGAGAGGAGGTTTTGTCTTTGTATCCTTATGATGCCATACCCCAGCCCTTTCGGGATCATTTCGGCGGACCGGTGCAAAAAAAATGTCCAGGTCCCTTGGAAAAATTAGCGGAAACAGAAATTGAAGTACCACCCTTGGCACAGCCTCTGCTGCAAATAGCAGAACAGTCTTGTGGATCCACACAAGCAAATGTGCCGCAAAAACAAACTTCCATATTGCCTCTTTTGGCCTTCTTTTTATTAGAAAACCGCCTGTAATTTGGCATAAAAAAAGAGAGGAAATCCTCTCTTTTTTTATTTATCCATTTTGATTGAGATTGGCAAACAACAGTGCCATCAGGGTCTTTTTTTCCTCCGCCGTCATAGGCGCCGTTTTGGCAAGGCGGTCGCTATAGGTTGTCAGCACCTCCAACAGCTCCATACCGCTTTTGCCTTCCGCCGCCTGCTTTGCCTCCAAAAATATTGCCATGCGCTCCTTTGAAATGGTCAATGTTTGTCCAGCCCCTTCCTATGTATGGTCTGTATCATACTTATGTGGGACAAATGCAAAAAAGCACACTTTTTTCTCTTTTTTCATACCTTAAAGAAAAAAGAGAACGGAAGGCGAGCGCCATGGCCTATGCACCATACCATGCAATCATCTCCCACCGGATGGATTGTCCTTATACCGGCAAGCGTTTGGGGGTTGCCATATTAGACAGCGGCATTTGTCCTACGTCCGATTTTCTGCTGCCCCGCAACCGGATCCGCCTGTTTCGGGATTTGATCCATGGCAGAAAAATGCCTTATGACGATAATGGCCACGGCACACAGGTGAAAGGGGCAAAAAAAGAGCTTCTGAAAAAAGAAGCTCCCAAAACTTTTATAACTGCTCCGCCAAAGCCCGCAGTGTCTTTGCGGATTCCATCGCATCTTCCGCGGAAAAAACGGCAGACACCACAGCTACGCCTGCAATGCCCGTATGCTGCAGCTGCAGCAGATTTTCCTGCCGGATCCCGCCAATGGCAACTACGGGAATGGAAACAGCCCGGCAGATTTCACCAATGGTTTCTTTTTGTACCGGCACTGCATCCGCTTTCGTAGAAGTAACAAACGCCGCACCAACGCCCAGATAATCGGCGCCGGCACGCTCTGCCGCAAGAGCCTGTTCCACCGTGCGGGCAGAAACACCGATGATTTTATCCTTGCCCAGTATTTGTCTGGCTTTTTCCGCCGCCATATCCTGCTGACCTACATGCACACCATCCGCGTCCAGCATTTTTGCCAGTTCCACATCATCATTGATGAGAAACGGAACTCCTGCTTTTTTGCAAACTGTCTGCACTTTTTTTGCCCGTTCCAAAAAGGCTTCCGGTGCCAAATGCTTTTCCCGGATCTGGATACAGCTGACACCGCCTTGAATTGCATCCGCTACCACATCTTCCAAATTTCTGCCGTGCAGATGCCCGCTGTCTGTCACGCCATACAGGCACAATGCCTTTTGCAGCTGTTCTTTATTCCAATGCAAGACGCATTCCCTCCTTCAATCGTTTATCATCCATCTTCGTGACGGCATCCAGCAGATACATGTGGAAAGACCCCATGCCGCCTGCTGTTTCTTCCATCTTTTCTGCCGCCATCTGCCCGCAAAGCCCCATGGCTGCCACCGCTAAAACAGCGCCTTCTGTTTTGTCTTCTGCCTGGGTCAAAAATGCGCCTAACAGCCCATCCAGCATACAGCCGCTGCCAGTCAAGCGGCTCATTTGCGCACAGCCATTGGCAATGCGGTACATCCGCTTTCCATCGCTGACCAGATCCGTCGCTCCTGTCATAACGATAATGGCGCCTGTTTTCCGGCTCAGCTGTTTACAGAAATCCACCTTTTTTTCTTCTTCCGCTAACATATCATAAGGCATAGCATCCAGCCCGATACCGCCCACTTCCTGACCGCAGAGCGCCTTTAACTCCGAAGCGTTTCCCCGGATCAACGTAAAGCGTACCTCCCGCAAAAGTCTCGCTGCCGTTTCTTTGCGGAATGCACTGCCGCCCAGTCCCACCGGGTCCAGTACTACCGGAATGCCCTTATCATTGGCTTCTTTTCCTGCCCGCTCCATGGCCAGGGGAGTTGTTTCCGTCATGGTGCCCAGATTCAGCACCAATGCCTGCGCTCTTGCCGTGATCTCCGCCACTTCACAAGGCGCGGACGCCATCACCGCGGACGCGCCGCAGGCTAACAAGACATTCGCCACATCATTGGCTGTCACATAATTGGTAATACAGTGGACCACCGGCCGGTGTTCCCGTATATTTTTCAGAATATCCCGCTGCAATGCGCTCCCTCCTTTGATTCTGCCAAAAGGGTATCATGTTTGCTGGGTTCTGTCAATGGAAGAACGGCGGCAGCGAGAAGCACGTATTCTCCCCAATTGCATAAAATCTTCTTTGGAAACAATCCCTTCATGGGTCTTCTCCACCACAATCCATTCTTTTTTTGGCAAATACCGTACTTTTGTCTCCCGGTAGCTCCACCGCTCCGTTTTTGCCTGCACAGTGTTTCCCATATATACCTCATTGGTGCGGATTTTTCCTACGGTAGAAGCGCTCCAAGGCTTTCTTGCACCGCATGGCGTAGGAATTCCCACCCATGTTAAAAGAGCCGCACTTTCCCGGTCGCTGTAGCCCAGTATACCTAATCGAAAAATCAGACGCACCACCGCTGCTTCTTCTGGTTTGATTTCCAGAGTATGGTGATCCTCAGCGCTTTTTTCATAACCATAAGGAGCAAATGCGCCTAAATACTGCCCTTCCCGCATTTTTCTGCGGAATACCGCCCGGATATTTTCCGAAAGTTCCTCGCAATACCACTCATTGATAAGGCTGTTGATCTGTCTTGTTTTTTTATTGGATTTCACGGCTGTATCCACCCCATCCACCACTGTCACAAAACGGATCCCCCATTGGGGAAAAAGATGGTGCAAATATTTTTCTGCCGTTTCCATACTGCGGCTAAAACGGGATTGGGTCTTACAAAGAATCACAGAAAAGGCACCTTTTTGCGCATCTTCTATCATCTGCCGGAACGCCGGACGGTTTTCCCGCAAACCGGAAAGATCTTCATCACAATACACATGGCTGATCTGCCAGCCTCTGGTCATGGCATATTCTGTCAATAACAATTGTTGGTTTTTCATGCTTTCACTGCTTTGTCCCCGCTCTAAGCCTTCGTCTTCATTGGATAAACGGCAATACAGCGCAGCCCGGATAGGCATAAACATCCCTTCTTTACCGGATCATTTATTCTCAGTTTATCCGTCTTTCTGCCAAAAAAGAACCTTTCACCCATGTGGCAGGTATATTAGCCGGCAGCGGTCCTTATGAAGGGATTGCCCGGGACGCCGATTTATTCATCTTTAAAATTTTGGATCAAAACGGGCAGGGGTCTCTTTCCCAAGCTTTACCCGCATTGCGATGGATATTAGAGCAAGGTGGAAAATATAATATAAAAGCAGTGAATCTCTCCATCGGCACCAACGACCGAAAAGTCAGCCCGGCCCTGCGGGACGCGGTAGACGCATTGGTGCGCCGGGGCATTGTGGTAGTGGCGGCCGCAGGAAACGCTGCCCCCGCGCCTCTGTTTTGGCCGCCTCCTATTTCAAACAGCATCATCACGGTAGGCGCTTGGGAAGAACGAAAGCGATTGGAAAAGAAATCCTTTTCCCCTTTTTCTGCCAGCGCTTATCTGCCCGATCTTTGGGCGCCTTCTGAGTCTATTCTCTCTGTCATGGCAAAGGACTGCCCCCTGGGTCCCAGCCGCACTCCGGTCGGCAACGGTTATCTGCTGATGAGCGGCACATCCATGGCTACCCCAATGGTGACGGGAGCTGCGCTGCTGTTACTGGAAAAAGAACACCGACTGGCACCCTTTGCGGTAAAACGCCGCTTAATGCTTTCATCGTTACCAAGGCAAGGACTGTTGTCGGTGGATCGTGTCCTGGAATAAGGAAAGTGAGGTCGAACAGTTATGACAACGGAAGAAAATATCTTTGCTTTGGCACAAAAATTGGAAAATACAGAGCCGTTGCAAACAGAACTGCAACGTCTGCGGGATTCTTTGCAAAACTGCCTGATGCAGCACTATCTTGGACCTTTAGCAGAAAACGGGAAAGCTTTAGGGAAAATCCTAAAAGACACACCATCCCGGGAAATCACTCTGCTGCGTGCCATGAGCGCTTTTGCTGATGAGGATACCCGTTCCTCTTTACAGCAGATGGGGCAGCTTCTGTGCACCATGCAGACTGTTTCCGCTGTGGATCATGGTCTGCAGCAGGCACTGCAAAATCCTGTACTGACTGCCCGCAGTACAAGTACAGAAACAGTGCCTTCTCCTTCCCCCCGCTCTTTGCGCATGGCAGGCATGCTTCTGGCAATGGAACTGTTAAAAAACAACAAAGCATAAAAAAAGAGACATCCGACAGCTTCTTGTCTGATGTCTCTTTTTCTGTTTTCTCATCAGGTTTCACCCAAAAGGAACATATTGCAGCGCCGAATGGCTTTCAGCTCTTCTTTGGTAAAGGTTAAATCTTCGATCAGCTGCTCATTCACCTCCAAAGGCACCGGTGAAAGGAAATACTTCAAAGAAACGGGTGCCAAAGGTTGTGTGGTAATACCGGAAAGCATACCAGTCATCCGTCCCATGGGGTTAAAAGAATTGACCGTATACAATAACAGCCGTTCTACGGGATTATTCTGATTTTCCAGCATAAAGATGGTGAAGGAATCAAACCGGCGCATATCCCCATGATACAGGAATTTGCAGCTATAGCAGTCCTCCACATCAGATACCTCTAAAAACAGTCTTGCCTTTGCAGATACATCCGTTAAGGAGCCGTTTAATTCAATGACACTTTGCACCAGCTTATTTTGTTTGCCATAGTAATAATACATGTACAGCCGGCTCTGCCTGTCGCTTTCCAGAAGCACTTCTGGCCGCTGGTACATCTGGGGCATGGCATAATCAATGAGCTGGCCCGGGGATACCTGCAGCGCCTGGGCAATGGTAAAAAGCGTTTCCACATCAATGGCAATTTCACCATTTTCGTATTTGGAAACGGTTGCTTTGCTTTTTTGAATTTTTTGGGCAAATACCTCGATGGTCATACCGCTTTTTTTGCGATAAAAGCGAATCCGTTTGCCCACATGCATACTGATTTCTTTCATAATTGTGTTCTCCTTCATCTGGTATGATCGTGCGCGATTTGACATACGGGGGATACGCAAGGAAATGCGTTTCCAAAAAATTATTATCAAGAAACTTTTGTTTCATTTTTCAAGAATCATCATATCATATTCTTTTTTTATTTTCCAGTATTTTTAGAATTTCTTTTTGGTTTTCCTATTTTCCCATAAAAATATCCTCCCTTTTTTCTATAGGGAGGATAAAAAGTGCATCGTAGTAAGAAAAAATATCATTCATTCTTTTCTTATTCGGAAACTTTTTCCGTTTGTGCAGGTAATTCCAGCACTTCCACTGCTTGAGCCTCTATCCCTTCTGCCTGTGCATTGGCTGCCTCTTTTGCGGCTTGTTCCTCTGCCTCTTTTGCGGCTTTTTCTTCCGCCTCTTTTGCGGCTTTTTCCGCGGCTTTTGCGGCTTTTTCTTCCGCCTCTTTTGCGGCTTTTTCC
>CALWKY010000049.1 GCA_944381395.1 uncultured Lachnospiraceae bacterium | reverse complement strand
TTGGAACGGATGTATCGAAAAGGCTGGAAAGCAGCGGAACAAATTCCTGTTTTTTTGGAGCAGATACAGAAACAGAAAGCATGACTTTCCCCAATAGATGGCAGAAGCGAATGAGGAAGAACAAAATGGAAGAAAGACTGCAAAAATATTTAGCACAGGCAGGTGTACTTTCCCGTAGAAAAGCGGAAGAAGCAATACTGGCTGGAAAAGTGGCAGTAAATGGCGTGATTATGACAACGTTAGGAACGAAAGTTTCTTCTGCGGATGAAGTAACTTATTGTGGTAAGAAAGTACAGCCTACCTCTCAGTATCAATATTATATGCTGCATAAGCCGGAAGGCTATGTGACGACGGTACATGACCAGTTTGGACGCCCCTGCGTATTGGATTTAGTTCCCCAAGAGGTGCGTCTCTATCCGGTGGGAAGATTGGATTATGAAACATCCGGTTTATTATTGCTGACCAATGATGGAGACTTGACCTATGAACTGACCCATCCCGCCCATCAGGTGGAAAAAACCTATATCGCGCTGGTGCGCGGAACACCGACAGAAAGTGAATTACAACGATTTCGTCAAGGAATTTTGCTGGATGATAGATTGACAGCTCCGGCAAAAATCCGTATACTGAACAAAGAAGGGAACAATGCCCGTCTGGAAATAAAAATCCATGAAGGCAGAAACCGCCAGGTAAGGCGTATGTGCCAGGCGATTTCCCATCCCGTATTACAGCTGTCCCGTTGCGCGATAGGGACCCTTCGGTTAGGGGATCTGCCCAAAGGCAGCTGCCGTTTGCTGCAGCCAGAAGAAATTGCGGAATTAAAAAGAGTAGCCAGTGTGAAATAAAGGAGAAGTTTCCATGAAAGATTACCAGAAACTATTGTACAAAATTCTGTTGTATGGCACCTGTATTATTTTGTTGCTGCTCATATTGGAAGCAATGGGATATTACGGGGATTCCACACCGTCTCCTTTGCAGTTTGTTATTTGTGGTATTTTAATTGTTACCTGTTATTTCAATTTAAAAGATTAATGGAACAAGATTTTGCCGTCCGACAGGACGGCTTTTCTTTGTTTGTATTAAATTTTTCTTAGAGGATGGTAAAGAGATGCTTACTTCCATTGCAAAGAGGAGATTGCATGCTAAAATTAGGATACACGGCAAGGGAGCGGACTTGCCGCATCATATAAAAGGGATTGCAAATCAGAACAGGAGGGTGGAAAATGCCCAGGACGATTGTTGTAACAGACAGCGCCAGCAGTTTAACAAAAGAAGAACAGGAAACATATGGTATTGTTGTTTTACCAATGCTTTTTTATGTAGATGGGACAGAGTATAGAGAAGGAATTTCTATTTCAAAAGAAACATTATTTGAGGCGTTACGAGAAGAAAAACAGGTGAGTACCACACAGATTCCGTTAGGAGAGCTGTTGGAAACTTGGCAAAAGCTTTTGGAAACATATGATGAACTGGTTTATATTCCCCTTTCTGGAGAAATCAGCGGCGGTTATGAAACAGGTGTACTTTTAAGCCGGCAGTTTGACGGCAAAGTAACCGTCATTGATAGCCGCAGTGTTTCTTTGATAGAGGGTGCAGTCGCGATTGAAGCGGCGAAACTGGCACAAAAAGGGTATAGCGGAAGTCAGATTAAAGAAAAATTAGCGGAAGTTATTCCGGAAAATATTATTTACGTTACGGTAGATTCTTTGAAACAGCTGCAAAAAGGCGGACGTGTCAGCGGCGCGGCGGCGTGGACTGGGGATTTACTGCAAATTAAGCCCGTTTTGCGCATCTTAGACGGACCGGTAGAAATGTACCGCAAAGCCCATGGTGTACACAAGGCAAAAAAAGTAATCATGGAGGAAATCCATAAAGCGTGGGAACTCTTGTCTGAAAAATACGGCGCAAATCGATTGAAGTTATATATGGCATATGGCGATAACGCGGATGCGGCAGAAAAATGGAAAGCTGAAATGCAGCAGGAATTTCCGGACCATCCCATTACGATGCGGTCTTTGCCGCTGAATTTATGCTGCCATTTGGGTCCAGGCACCATTGGCGCTGGAATTTCAATTTGTTTAGAAAACTGATAAAAAACGGCAGAAAATAAAAATATCTTTTCTGTCGTTTTTATTTTATCATTTTATATAAATTTCGGATAACAGCGGGAGAAAAATCGCCTGTTTTTACAGATCGGTTCTATCTGCTGTCGATATTTTTACAATAAAAGAAAAAAATGTCTTTTTTTGTTGGATATCATAATCTTTTTGTAGGAAAAATATGCAGTTTATTCCACAATATCTGCTGATTATATGCAGATGTGGCAGGAAACCAACGTTTTTTTCTATAATGCGACTACCGCAAACTGTGTTATTCGGGGAAACATAGTTGAAAAAGAAAGAAAAAAAGGGGTAGGAGTAATCATGGGCGAAAATTTTACGGAAGAAAAAAAGATCAGAGTTGTATTGGCTGACAGGGATGGATTTTATCTGCAACGTTTAAAAACTTCTCTGGAACGGCGCAATCGTTATGGTGTAACGGTAGAAGTGGTAGGAACCAGTGACAGCGGGATGCACACTGTTGAGCTGGTTTGTATGCAGAAACCGGATGTGCTGGTAATGGATGTGCTACTAGGAGAAAGGGATGGCTTCTGGGTATTGGAGGAATTGACAAAACGGGAAATGAAACCGCTTTGTATTATGGTTTCTGCCATATCGACGGAACAAACTGTTCGTCAAGCTATGGAACTGGGAGCTGGATATTTTATGGCCAAACCAATGCAAGGGGAACTTTTGGTTCAGCGGATCAGCCAATTTTTTGATCAGGAACACAGCTTTTCTCCCAAAAAGGAAGAAACGGAGACAATCTATATACAAGAAAGCAACGCTGACCGCTTAGAAGCGGATATTTCTGCGATGCTGAGCCGAATGGGGATGTCGGCAAGTATTAAGGGGTATCATTATATTAGAAGAGCAGTGTTAATGGCGGTAGAGGATGAGAGCGTTTTGGTAGGCATTACAAAAGGTCTTTATCCCGATATTGCGAAGATGTACCGTACCTCCTCCAGTAAGGTGGAACGTGCCATTCGCCATGCCATTGACAGTGCATGGAAGAAAAACGGTCAGCAGGTTTATTTTGAAGCGGCAGGATTCCTTGCTGTGCAAAAACCTACAAATGGTCAATTTATTGCTGCATTAAGTGAGTATTTTCGGCTGCATCATGGCAAAGATCGAACACGGACAGCATCATGAATCAAAGATAACTTATCATAATGTAATTTATTTTCCCGACAGAATAACACAGGCAGCCGTACGCACCTTCTTTTTTAAAAGAGGGTGCGTTTTTTACAAAAAGGAAGAAAAAAATTTGAGCAAAATGTCGAAAATATTTTGACAGTGAACGTCTTTCAGGATAAAATAAATGGAAAGTGAACACGGGATAAAAAATGTGACAGTGTTCCAGTTTTAAAATGAAAGAAGAAAGGAAGCGTTAATATGGAATTATCCAGAAAAGCAATGGGGATTCGCCCATCCAGCACAATTGAAATTTCTTCCAAAGCAAACCAAATGAAGGCAGAAGGACATGATGTAGTATCTTTTGGCGCAGGAGAACCTGACTTTGATACCCCTGCACATATCCGTCAGGCAGGTATTGATGCCATCAATCAGGGAAAGACCCGTTATACACCTGCAGCAGGTACTTTGGCTTTAAGAGAGGCCGTTTGTGCAAAACTGAAAAGAGATAATGGTTTGGACTATGAGCCTTCTCAGGTAGTAATCGGTAATGGTGGGAAACATGCGCTGTTAAATGCATTTATGGCAATCCTCAATGAAGGGGATGAAGTCATCATTCCTGCACCTTATTGGCTGACTTATTCCGAAATGGTAAAGATTGCAGGCGGCACCCCTGTGATTATCCATACCAAGAAGGAAAATAACTATATGGTAACGAAGGAAGAACTGGAGCAGGCTGCAACAGCACGTACAAAGGCTTTTGTGTTAAACAGCCCCAGCAATCCTACCGGCATGATCATTTCTTTGGATGATCTGAAAATGATTGCAGAGTTTGCCATTGCTCATGATATTTTTGTCATTTCCGATGAAATTTACGAATATTTGATTTACGATGAAGATAAGAAACACGTTTCTATTGCTTCTTTCAGCCCTGAAATGTATGACCATACCATCACTGTAAATGGCGTATCCAAAACATATGCTATGACTGGATGGAGAATTGGCTATGTGGCAGCGCCCAAGCCGGTAGCAAAGCTGATGAGCGCACTGCAAAGCCACATGACTTCCGGTCCCAACTCTATTGCACAGGAAGCGGCTACCGCTGCACTCAATGGTTCTCAGGAATGTGTGCATGAAATGATTGCGGAATTTAAAAAGAGAAGAGACTATATCTTCGAAAGAGAAGAAAACATTCCGATGCTTTCTGCCCTGAAGCCGGAAGGTGCGTTCTATCTGTTCATTGATGTATCCGGCACCTATGGCAAGAAGTATCACGGAAAAGAAATTCATTCTGCTGCGGACTTAGCAGGTATCTTAATTGAAGAAAAATATGTCGCTGCCATTCCTTGTGCTGATTTTGGCATGCCTGATCATATGCGTCTGTCTTACGCAACCAGCATGGAGCAGATCAAAAAAGGCATGGACCGTATTGAGGAAGTAGTACGGGAATTGGAAGCATAATCAGTTGTGATCCATAAAGCGGGTGCCCCATCGTTTCAAGCGGCTCCCGCTTTTTTCATAGGAGGAAGAAAAATGGCTTACGATGTTTTGCACAGTGAACTTACATATCAAGGAAAACTGGTGGATATACAGCAGGATCAGATTGTATTGCCCAGTGGCAGAAAAACCATACGAGAAACGGTGATTCGTAAGAAAAATGCGGCGGCAGTACTGCCCATACTGCCGGATGGAAAATTGCTGTTTGTGAGACAATACCGTCACGCGGCAAAAAAAATGATGCTGGAAATTCCAGCTGGTGTTTTGGAAACGGGAGAGGATTTCCAGACGGCTGCAAAAAGAGAACTGGAAGAAGAAACGGGTAAAACTTGTAAAGATTTAAAATTTCTTTGCAGAATGTATCCCACAGTGGGATTTTGCAGTGAACAGGTGGCGATATTTTTGGCGGAGCGCCTGGAAGAAGGCACACAACACTTAGATCCTGGTGAATTTATCACACTGGAGCAATATACATTAAAAGAAGCATTACAAATGATTGCGGAAGAAGAAGTGGAAGATGGCAAGACCATTGCTGCAATTTTTGCCTATGCTGCCAGTCATAAAGCAGATTAAGCAAACATATCCTTCCTTATAGAAGGAGGGAACGCAGAATGGAGAAAAAAGCCTGGAAGCATTACGGAACAAGAGGCAAAAAAAGGACAAGCTTTTCCTTTCGCGCGATTTGTATTGCGTTTATTTTCTTTACGATTTTAGGGTGCGTCATTGCTCTTTTGTGGCAGCAGGGACAGGACGATACCATGGGAGAAATGATCACCAGAGCCCAGCAGCCACAGTCCTTTTGGTGGGTATTTCAAAAATATGCGAAGTACTTAGCTCTTTTATTTTTAGGAGGCGAGTGTTTAGGCGGAACCGTTCTCATATGGTTTGTGCTGCTGTTTCGTGGCATTAGCGTGGGATACAGCAGTATGGCGCTGATTTTAGCCTTAGGAAAGGCACAAGGAACCATTGCCATATTATTTGGATTATTTCCACAGAATTTACTGTTGGTGCCGGCTGTTTTATTTATGGGCTGGACGGCTCTGTCCTATGGTACTTATTTTCATAGCAAGAGAGAGGGAAAGGCTGGTCTGGTGCGGGAAAAATACCGGGAACAGGCAGAATTTTTGGTTTTGTTTTTCTGCTGCCTCATCCTGACAGCCATTGGTGCCCTTTGGGAAAGTTTAGTCACGCCAGGATTATTGACCCATTTTTTGACATAAGTGGAGAGGTTATTCCGGATTTTTCACCAAAAAAATGACTTTTTGGGGAAAATTCTCCAAAATACTGTATTTTTAACAAAAATATATCGACAATTTTCTATTCTCGGCTTATACTGAATGTAATTGTAGTGATTTTGTAATATTTCTTAACATTTTTGAAGTGGGGATCGGTCATGCAGGAAAGCATTCAATCATTCGGGGAATATTTAAAAACTGAAAAACATTCATCGGAAAATACGGTGCTTTCTTATTGCCGGGATCTACAGCACTTCAGGAAGTTTATGACTGAAAGCGGTATTTACGAGATTCGTGAAGTCAATCATACCGGTGTAATGGCATACATTTATGATTTGCAAAAGCAGCATAAGGCAAGCACCACCATTTCCCGCAATGCGGCTTCTATCCGTGCGTTTTTCAAGTTTTTAGTGCATACGGGTGTTGTTTCTGAAAACCCGGCGGAAAATCTGGAATTGCCTAAAACAGAAAAAAAATTACCGGAAATCCTATCCCAGCAAGAAGTGGAATTGCTGTTGGAGCAGCCGGACTGTAAAGATCATAAGGGGATCCGGGATAAAGCTATGCTGGAAGTGCTTTATGCCACAGGTATGCGGGTAAGTGAATTATTACGGCTGCGTGTTTCTGATGTTAATTTGCCCTTGGAATATTTGCAGTGTGAGAAAAATGGGCGCAGCCGGACTATTCCTTTGGGCAAACCTGCCAGACATGCCTTACAGCAGTATTTAGAAAAAAGCCGTCCGGAAATGGTTGGCTCCGAGCAGGAAAAAATATTATTCGTTAATTGCAGCGGCACGCCGATGACCAGACAGGGCTTTTGGAAAATTATGAAGGCATATGGGAAACAGGCAGGCATTTCTGTTGAAATTACACCTCATATGTTACGCCATTCCTTTGCGGTCCATTTGATTGAAAATGGTGCAGATCTGGCATCGGTTCAGGAAATGCTGGGTCACTCTGATATTTCTTCTACACAGATTTATGTGAAAATGAATCATAGACAACTGCGGTCTGTCTATGCAAAGACACATCCCAGAGCGTAAAAAAAGCTTTCTTTCCATTGTCTTTTCTGGAAAGAAAGCTTTTTTATGTCCAAATATATTTTCAAAAATGATTCTTTACAAATAAGACAGGAGCGTATCCACATCTTCCTCAGTCGTTGCCCAGCTGGTGGCAAAGCGGATGACCGTATGGGTCTCATCATATTTTTCCCAAACGCTGTAAACAACTTTTTTCTCCAACTCTGCCAGTTTTTCATTATCTACAATAATAAACTGTTGATTGGTAGGAGAATTCAAAAAGAAGGAATATCCTTTTGCGGTCAAACCGTCTTTCAGTTTCTTTGCCATGGCAATGGTATGGCTGCCAATTTCTTGATAAAGGTTGTTAGTAAAGAGGGTGTCAAACTGAATACCCAACAAACGCCCCTTTGCCAGCAATGCACCTTGCTGTTTGATGTAGGTGAAAAATTGAGATACTTTTCCAGGCTGGGGGAATACAACGGCTTCTCCGAACAGAGCACCTACTTTTGTACCGCCGAAATAGAATACATCACAGGTTTTTGCAATGGTTTCCAGCGTAACATCTGTTCCATCTGCGGCAAGACCATAGGCAAGACGGGCGCCATCCAAAAACAGCGGAATTTGATAAAGCGTACATAACGCATGGAGCTCGGTCAATTCGTCGGCAGTATACAGGGTGCCGTATTCTGTGGGATGGGAAATATAAACCATGCCGGGAAATACCATGTGGGTATAGGTACTGTCAGCGTAAAATGCGTTTAAGTATGCAGCCACTTCCTTGGGATCTAATTTACCATTGTGATGGGGCAGTGTTAAAACTTTATGCCCGCCCGCTTCAATGGCACCCGCTTCATGGACGCTGATATGCCCTGTTTCTGCAGCAATAACACCTTCATACGGTTTGAGCATCGCACCGATAACAGTGGCATTGGTCTGGGTTCCGCCTACTAAAAAATGTACTTCTGCCTGGGGACAGCCGCAAGCCTGGCGGATTTTTTCTTTTGCGGCATCACAGTAGGGATCCAATCCATAGCCCGCGGTTTTTTCCAGATTGGTTTCTACCAAACGCTCTAAAATGGCAGGATGTGCACCTTCTAAATAGTCACATTCAAAATGTATCATAAATAAAGCCCCCTTTTTTGTAGGTGAAAGATAGTTTTCTACGGCTATTATAAGGGAAAATAGGAGAATGTGACAATATATTTTTCTCTTTGATCGGGGAAAGTTCATTTTTTTGGAAAGAAAAAAAGAGGGTGCTTGATTATTTGAAAAAGATAGAGTATAATATTGCAAAGTTACTATGAATAAAAGTGTAAATTACCATTTGGGAGGTATTGATGATGAGCAGAATTAAAACGATCGCAACAAGAGACCTGAACCAGTCCGTTATGAATGGCGGCTGCGGCGAATGCCAGACTTCTTGCCAGTCCGCTTGCAAGACTTCTTGTGGTGTTGCAAACCAGCCTTGCGAAAATAAGCAGGCTTGATTTTATTTCAGGAATCAAACAATGTTGTAAAAAAGGGCTTGCGTACCACAGTGTGCGAGCCCTTTTCTATTGAAGGAGTGTAAACATGGTACATCAATATGAACTTAACGGCTATCATATCGTACTGGATACCTGCAGTGGTTCCATCCACTGTGTGGATGAAGTGGCCTATGATGTGATTGCCCTTTATCCCGAAGTGGAAAAAGAGGAACTGATTCGCCGTATTCTGGATAAGTTTGGTGAAAAAGACGGTATTACCCGTGCCGATGTGGAAGAATGTATTGCCGATGTGGAAGCATTAAAAGAAGAGAAGAAACTGTATACACCGGATGTTTTCCAGCCTTTGGCATTTGATTTTAAAAAGAGAAATACAGTCATTAAGGCACTTTGCCTGCATGTGGCACATACCTGTAACTTGAATTGCAGCTATTGTTTTGCCAGCCAGGGCAAATATAAAGGGGAGCGTGCCCTGATGAGCTTTGCGGTTGGAAAAAAAGCCATTGATTTTTTAATCGAGCATTCCGGCACCAGAACCAATCTGGAAGTAGACTTTTTTGGCGGCGAGCCTTTGATGAACTGGGACGTGGTAAAACAGATTGTAGCTTATGCCAGAGAACAGGAAAAAATTTATCATAAGAATTTCCGCTTTACCCTTACCACCAATGGAATGCTGTTAAATGATGAAGTCATTGATTTCTGCAACAAAGAGATGCATAATGTAGTGCTTTCTCTGGACGGCAGAAAGGAAGTACATGACCATCTGCGTAAGGACTATGCCGGCAATGGCAGTTATGATACCATCGTGCCCAAATTCCAGCACTTTGTAGAAAGAAGGGGAGACAAGAGTTATTATCTGCGTGGCACCTTTACCCATAACAACGTAGATTTTACCAACGATATTTTCCATATGGCAGATCTGGGCTTTAAAGAACTGAGCATGGAACCGGTGGTTTGCAGCCCTGATGATCCTTATGCCTTGACCAAAGAAGACCTGCCTATTTTGTTTGAGCAGTATGAAATTCTGGCAAAAGAAATGCTGCGCAGGGAAAAAGAGGGAAACGGCTTTACCTTCTATCACTACATGCTGGATTTAACTCATGGTCCCTGCATTTATAAGCGGATTTCCGGCTGTGGCAGCGGTACAGAATATTTGGCAGTAACCCCTTGGGGTGACTTGTATCCCTGCCACCAGTTTGTAGGGGAAGAAAAGTATCTCATGGGTAATTTGTGGGATGGCGTGACCAATACAGAAGTGCAGGATGAATTTAAGTGCTGTAACGCATATGCAAGAGAAGAGTGCAGGGACTGCTGGGCAAAACTGTACTGCTCCGGCGGATGCGCAGCCAATGCGTTCCATGCCACTGGTGATATCCGCGGTGTCTATGCGTACGGCTGCGAACTGTTTAAGAAGAGAATTGAATGTGCCATTATGCTGAAAGTAGCAGAAAGCGAGGAAGGTCTTTCAT
>CALWKY010000048.1 GCA_944381395.1 uncultured Lachnospiraceae bacterium | reverse complement strand
GCGATGAGTTGACAAATATGATATTTGTCTCCTATCTTCTCAGCGTATGACCAAATATCAGGCAAAAGATTTTTAATTGCGTCTTCTTCCACATTTACTTTGTTGTCTTTAATAAAATCAACTCCGTAGGGAACAATCATTATCAGCAATGGAAAAACCTATTTTATGGTTCTTCCGCTGATGTGCAATAGTAAGTTGACAAGTATGCCGGTACAGAAACATAGGTCAGCATCCATAAAGAAAGGATTGATTTTGGCAGAGTGATCGGACAAGATATCAATAAAGTAGCAAGCCTTCATTGATTGAAAGTTACGGCTTTTTATGATGATTATGAACAGGCATTTTTAAAATTTTCTTGAATCTTCTCTTTTCATCCTTTCGGAAGAGATATGATGGAGACTGCTTATCTTGCTTTCCCCATTCTAAAAAGAACATCTTTTTGAGTTTTTTCAGAAAACAAAAACAGCTGAAATGCTTCCAATGATAAGCATTTCAGCTGTTTCTTTTTTATTTGTATCGTTATCTTCTGAAGACAGCCGCCGCAATTCTCTTTCAGAAATCAAACGGAAGAACATAATGTTTTCTTAAGGGGAAGATTGCTTTTTTCTGCTGCCTTTTATTTTTTGTAAAACAGAATTTTTATGAAATCTCTTATGCCAAACTCTTTTTTGCTTTCCGTGCTTCTTTTTTCTGTTTCCGCTTTGTTTTTACATCATCCACCATCGCGTAAAGTACGGGGATAAATACCAGTGTAACCAGTGTGGAAAGCATCATGCCAAAGATAACGGCAATGGAGAGACCTTTCATCATTTCGTTGCCGGTAGCGTTGGAAAGAGCGGAAGGAACCAAACCTAAAATGGTGGTTAAGGTAGTCATCAGGATGGGACGCAGTCTGGTACGTCCTGCTTCCAGCAGGCATTCGTAAGTAGTGCCGAAATTGCGGTCCCGTAACTGGTTGGCGTAGTCTACCAATACAATGCCGTTATTTACGACCATGCCGGCTAACATAATAAAGCCCATAAAACTTGTCATGGTAATGCTTTTACCTGTCAGCAGCAAACCAAAAATTGCGCCGGTAATGGCCAAAGGCATGGAAAACATGATAATGGCAGGAGAGACCAAACTTTCAAACTGGCTTGCCATAATCATAAATACTAATAATACGGCAACGATCAGTGCTAATCCCAGCTGAGAAAAGCCTTCATTCATAGAGTCCAGCGTGCCGGAAAATTCATAGTAACAATCATCAGGCAGTTCCAAATTTTTCAGGGTTTCTTCCGCCAGTGCCTGCACTTCATTACCGCTTAAGCCATTGGCGTCTGCGGAAACGGTGACATAGTTTTTCTGATTTTCCCGGTTGATGGATGTGGCGCTTTGCTGTACTTCTACCCGCGCTACTTCGCTGAGGGGTACCCGTCCGCCGCTGGCAGTAGGCACCATCAGACCGTCCAGATCGGTCAGATACTGTGCCGTGGTGTCTTGATAACGGATGACAACATCCATTTCTGTACCGCTGACTTTGTAGGAGGTGGCAGTGGTGCCATTCATAGCCGCAGAAAGCGCGCCCGCAATGTAGCTGGTATTGATGCCATACTGAGAAGCTTTTGCACGGTCAATATAAACCCGTGCCTCCGGTACGGATTCTTCTGTGGTGCCTTCTACGTTGGTAAAGCCGGGTGTGCTGGAGAGCAGCGCAATCATATCCTGCTCTGCCTGCATCAAAGAGTCCATATCATAACCGTAAATATTCAGGCTTAAATCGCTGCCGGAAAGCATGGCGCTGGCAGAGTCCGCGTTGCCTACGGAAATATCCGCGCCGGCAATACTGCCCAGATTTTCCTGCATATCCGCTGTGATTTCATTGATGCCTCGTTTCCGGTCTTCCTTATCCACCAAGTTTACGGTGACGGAGGAAGAAGAACCGGATGAGGACATACTCATGACGGATCCGCCGCCTACACTGGCGTAAACCATTTCAATTTCCGGATAAGATTCCAAGCAGTACAGGATTTCCCGCACCACTTCTTCTTTATCATCCAGACTGGCGCCGGCAGGCGTGTCAACGGTAATGGAAATCTGTCCCTGGTCCATTTCATCCATGTAGTCAAAACCGGCAATGGGAATGGTGCAGAGACTAAGCAGGAATACGCCGATCACCACGGCAATGGTTCTGCGTTTGTGGTGTAAAGAAACGGCTAACAGCTTTTCATAGCTCTGGGAGAGCTTTATTAACATATCATCCCAGCGGTTCAGTATCTTTTGCATGCGGCTGCCGGATTTGAGCAGGCTGCCTTTCTTTTTATCCAGAAGCAGGGCACATGCCATGGGTACAAAAGTCAAGGATACCACTAAAGAGGAAATCAAAGCGAAGCAGATGGTGAAGGAAAGGCTCTTCATCATATCGCCTATGGTGCCGCCGATAAAGGACATGGGCAGGAATACTGCGACAGTGGTTAAGGTGGATGCCAATACAGCCATTGCCACTTCTTTTGCGCCGCGTTCGGCAGATTCCGCAGGATTGTAGCCCTTTTCATGGTATTGGTAAACACTCTCCAGTACAACGATGGAGTTGTCTACCAGCATGCCGATACCGATACTCAGACCGCCCATGGAAATGATATTTAAGCTCAGCCCGCTTACATACATCAGCGCAAAGGTTGCCATAATGGAAGTAGGGATGGAAACGGCTACAATCAAAGAAGTAAAAGGATCTTTCAAAAATACCAGCAGTACCAAGAATGCTAAGAAAGCGCTGAGGAAAGCGGTACTGGTTACATTGCTGATGGAAGTTTTGATGTAAGAAGAGGTATCCGTCAACATCATGAAATCCAAGTCAGGGTATTCTTCCCGCAGCTCACTGAGACGTGTTTCCAGTCTTTCGCTGACTTTCACTAAGTTTGCGGTAGACTGTTTGTCTACAGAGATAATCATGCCTGTTTCGCCATTGATGAGGGAGAAAGAGTCGCGGTCCACTTCCACTTCTTCCACTGTTGCAATATCGGAAAGACGGATCAATGCACCGGTTCCGGTGGTGATAGGCAGATTGCGGATTTCATCCACACTTTCAAATTCACCAATCAAACGTACAGAAATGTCTTGATTACCAATCTGTACAGAGCCGGCGGGTAGGTTCATGTTTTCTGCGGACAGCATAGAGGACAAGCTGGAGGTGGAAAGCCCGTATGCCGCTAATGTATCGGGATTTACGGTAACCCGCACTTCCCGTTCAATACCGCCGGAAGTGCTGACAGAAGCTACACCTTCAATACGTTCCAAAGTAGGAGAGATTTCATCCTCAATCAGATCATTCAGATCTGTTAAATCCATATTTTGGGCATTGATACCAATCTGAATGGGAATGGCGTTCATATCCATTTTCAATACCAAAGGATCGCTGGCATCGTCAGGCAGGGAACTTTTCACCCGGTCTACCGATTCCCGCATATCCACGGCGGCCATATCAATATCGGTGCCGTCTACAAACTGCACAATAACGATGGAAGCGTTATTGCTGGATACGGAGTAAATGTTTTCCACGTTACTGATGGTGCTGAGGGATTCTTCCAAAGGCTCGGTGACCAAAGACTCAATTTCGGAAGGACCGGCACCCACATAAGTGACCTGCACCAGAGCAATGGGCAGATTTACATCAGGCATGAGTTCCAAGTCCAAGGTAGAGTAAGAAACAGAACCTGCCAGAAATACCATCAGAATAATCATAATGGTGGTAACAGGTCTGCGAATGGAAAGTCTGGAGAGCATTTCCATCAGCCCTCCTTTCCATCATCGGTTTTTGTAGTTTCGGTTGTTTCATCCGGACCTGTTTCGCCGGCAGTATCATTGGTTGTTTCATCACTGGAAGCATTGAGGATTTCCACTGCTTCTCCATCAGAAAGATAGGACTGACCTTTGGTTACTACCAAATCACCTTCTGCCACACCGGTTAAAATTTCTACCATATCACCGGTATCAATACCAGTGGTTACAATGCTTTTCTTTACGGTATTGTCAGGCTGCGCTAAGAATACATAAGTTTCCCCATCTTTATTAAGCACTACATCATGGGGTAATACTATGGTATCATTGCTTTCTTCTGCTAAGAAGGCAACTTCACTGAGCATACCGCTTTTCACCTGACCGTCAGGGTTTGGCAGGGAAATTTCTACGGCATAAGTGCCAGTAGCGGAGGCGGCGGGGTTAATGGTCTTTACCGTGCCCTTTAAAGGCGCTTCTGCGTAAGCGCTGATGGTAACGGAAACTTCATCACCCACGTGAATGGTGTTGACCACCTGCTCTGAAACACCCACACTGACCAGCAGGGTGGACAGATCAGAAATAGTATAAGAGGTGCCTGCCTGAGATGCCATAGCGCCTGTTTCCACATTGCAGGCGGTAACATATCCGCTGATGGGACTGGTTACAGAGCAGTCTGCGATATTTTTCTGTAACGTTTCTGCCTGTACGTCTAAAGAAGCCAGACTTGCCTGGGCGGATTCGTAAGCATATTTCATCTGGCGGAAATCGCTTTCGGAGATAATCTGTGCCTCATATAAGGGCAGATTGCTGTCATAAGTTGCTTTGGCGTTTTCCAGTGCCAATTCCGCTGTAGCGCGGTTTGCTTCCAGAGATTTTGCACTCAGCTGTAAATCTGTGGTATCCACCTGGAACAGGGTTGCGCCGGCACGGACATAATCGCCGATGTCGTAATACTTGCCTGTTACTTTTCCGCCTATGGTGGGAATAACGGTAATTTCTTTGCTGGGTGCAGTTTTACCGGAATAAGTAAATTGGCTGGCAATGCTGGAACGTGTAATTTCTGTTACCTCTACACTGCGCTTTGTTTCATTCGGTGTCTGTGTTTCTTCGCCGCAGCCGCTGAGGGCAAGTGTTCCGGCCAGCAGCAGGAACAAAAGTTGTTTTCTCATAAATTTTTATCCTCCCCTTGAAAAAATAGGTTAAATTCGTTTAAAGCGTTTTTCAAATGCCGCAGCCGTTCCGGTTCCATGGATTCCAGCTGTGGAATCAATAGATTAGTGATTTCTCCATCGGCTTTTTTCAGTGTTTCCAGACCTTTTGGTGTCAGCGTATAATACGTTTTGCGTCGATCGTCGCCTTCGCCTGCTGGTGTACTGCTTAATAACCCTTGATGCACTAATTTTGCAACAGCAATGGAAATATTGCTTTTAGAAAGGCAGAGCATATAAGAAAGAGCAGAAACGGTACTTTGTTCTAATTGGTAGATAATACCTAACAACTGATACTGTTTTGCCGTTAGCTCCCCTAACATTAACTCTGTTTTTCCGTTAATATTAAAGACTTTACGCATATTCACGTTTTGCCAATGAATCATGTTGGCGTGGGCGAGCATGAACTGCTTGAGCAGATGTTCCATTTCCTTGGATGCCACAAAAACACCTCGTTTTCCCCATCATATTAGATTGGTTTTAATATAAAACTAAACAGCATTTATTTTAAGAAAAAATAACATGCCTGTCAATGTGAAAAGGATTAAAAAAGCAGTAAAAAACTTCTTTTCCTGATAAAGGAAAAGAAGTTTGTCCCGCTAAGCATTCTTCCGTGGAAAGTGGGGAAAAGCCGCCTTTGCGGTTCGGCCATGGAAATTCTTCCTCTCTGATAATAGTGCGGGGCGGCAGCACTTTTTGCTGTCGCCCCTTAGCTGTCTTTGCTATTTCAACTTATGACTTAATCCTCAACGGTAAAAATATCCTCGATTGAAACATTGAATACTTTTGCTATGTTCCACGCTAATACCAGTGATGGATTATATCTGCCTTTTTCTAAATTCCCTATGGTTTCTCTGCGAACGCCCACTAACTTTGCCAA
>CALWKY010000047.1 GCA_944381395.1 uncultured Lachnospiraceae bacterium | reverse complement strand
TTTGCAACTAAATCTATTTTCCGATCCAGTTCATGGAAGAACCAATCAATATTTTTATTGGCTAAAATACCCAGTCTGGGCAGGTTAATGGTGGTAAAACTTAAGTTGCCTCTGCCATAAGTAACTTCCCGGTTAGGATCGTGCACATTGCCTATGACACGGGTACGGCAGCCCATATAAGAAATTTCTGTTTCAGGATGCCCTTCTTTGTAGTATTGCAGGTTAAAGGGTGCGTCCTGGAAAGAAAAGTTGGGGAACAGGCGCTTTGCGCTTACACGGCATGCCAGATGGAACAAGTCATAGTTAGGCTCTCCAGGATTAAAGTTAATGCCTTCTTTTACACGGAAGATCTGGATGGGAAAAATAGGGGTTTCGCCATTGCCCAAGCCTTTTTCCGTTACAAGAAGCATATTCTTCATTACCATACGACCTTCCGGAGAAGTATCCATACCATAGTTAATAGAAGAGAAAGGCGTTTGCGCGCCTGCTCTGGAGTGCATGGTATTGAGATTATGGAGCAGTGCTTCCATTGCCTGATAAGTTGCACGGTCTGTTTCTGCGGACGCTTTTTCCAGCGCAAATGCTTGTGCTTTTGCGATGACATCTGTATCTATGCCAGCAGCAGCCAGTAGCTCTGCTTCTTTTTCTTCATATGCATCATGGTTTTCCAGCGTAGGGAAGAGAGTTTCCGCCTCCAGTTTCTGGAATACATCTTTGGCAGAAGCTGCCTGTTCTGCGCTTCCCAACAATTCCAATGCGTCTGTTAGATTAACGTGGTAACGTTTCCGATACGTTTTCGCAACGCCGGGTGCCAGACCATAGTCAAAGTTTGCGATGGACTGACCGCCATGCTGATCATTTTGATTGGATTGAATGGCAATACATGCCAGTGCGGCATAGGTGGAAATATCTTTGGGTTCCCGAACGACACCATGACCTGTGGAAAATCCGCCTTTGAAAAGAGAGAGCAGATCAATTTGGCAGCAAGTTGTCGTCAGTGTATAGAAGTCCAAATCATGAATGTGGATATCCCCATTTTTGTGGGCTTCCGCATGTTCGGGATTTAACACATAGCTTTCATAGAAATGCTTTGCGCCCTCAGAGCCGTATTTTAACATGGAGCCCATAGCGGTATTGCCGTCAATGTTGGCATTTTCCCGCTTAATATCACTATCGCTTGCTTCTTTATAAGTAATATCCTGGTAAGTTTTCATCAAACGGCTATTCATATTACGCACACGGGTACGTTCTGCACGGTAGAGAATATACGCTTTTGCAGTGTGCATATAGCCGTGATCCAACAAAACTTTTTCTACCATATCCTGAATCTGTTCTACATCGGGCGACGATACATGATTCTTTTCAAAGGCATCGGAAACCTCCTGTGCTAAAGAAAGGCAGACAGATTCCTCTTTTTTGCCTACGGTTGCCTGAAATGCTTTATCGATGGCAGAAGCAATTTTATTGATATCAAAATATACAGTTCTGCCGTCACGTTTTTTGATCGTTGTAATCATGATTGTCGCACCCTTTCTTCCTATCTACAGAATTGTTCAGAAAAACACAAGATATTGTTTTTAAATTGCAAAAATTAAACTATATATAGTATAGGAATTTCGAACTGCACTGTCAAGGGAATTTCGGAAAAAACCTGGAATTTTTGGAAAAGGAACCTGTCATGGTTCATAGACTAAAAAGAAAGTAAAATTTGATAGAAAGGAGAAAAGACCATGTGCGAAGGGGTGTTATTCTCTCAGCTGCAAGAAAAAGATGTGATCAATATTTGTGATGGACAAAATCTGGGAAATATTACAGATTTGGTTTTGGATCTGAAAGGGGGATTGATTATGACCATTGTTGTAGAAGAAGGAGGGAGGTGCTTTTCATTTTTGTCAAAAACCCAGGGATACTTTATTCCATGGTGTGCCATTAAAAAAATTGGGGAGGATATTATTTTAATCGAAGTAGAACATATCGAAAAACTATTACGCCCCCTTGATTAAATAAAAAAAGACCGCCGGAATCACCGGCCGGTCTTTTTTGCTGCAAATTAGCAGCTTGTGCAGTTTGTCAGCTGGTTGTTGCCGCCGCAGCAGAACAAAAGCAGCAGGATCAGCAGGCAGGAATTATCCATACCGCAGCCATTGCTAGAGTTGTTGCCGCAGCCACAGCTGTTGCCGCTGAGGATCAGCAGCAAGATGATCCAAAGAATTCCGTCATTTCCACAACCCAATCCGCACATATTCAATAACCTCCTTAAAATAAAGCAATGATTTCTGTTGCATTGCTATCCTATGAGGTTTTGTGGTGAAAATTGCCTGTCTGATTTTTTTCGTAAAAATTTTTTATTGGGGAAGGGTTAAATCCTGGGTACGCATTTTGGCGGTAAAGCCCGCCATTTCTCCATCTAACAGAGAAAAAAGCAAGTCTTCTTCTGTTTCAAAATAAAGCAGGTGGCTCATACCTTGTTCCGTTGCAAAGGCACGACAGTTTTCATAACTATCTTCTAACAACGTAATTTGAAATCCGCCTGAACGGAAGGCTTGTGCAAAAGAACGGGCATTTTCTTTCCCTTTTGGCTGGAATCCGAAGCAAGCACGGATTTTTTCCATGGAATTGCCTCCTTACAAATTCGTATTTCTTTTCTCGCTTAAAAGTTTTTCCAACTCATCCATAAAGGTATTGATATCTTTGAATTGGCGATATACGGAAGCGAAGCGCACATAGGCAACCTCATCAATATCTTTCAGTCGGTCCATAACCATACTGCCCAGAACCTTGCTGTCTACTTCTTTTTCGCCGTTGCCTTGGAGTGTATTTTCGATATCATCTACCAGCGCCTCAATTTGCTTTACAGAGATAGGGCGCTTATTGCAGCTTTTCATAATACCGCCTTGCAGTTTGGTTTTATCAAACAGCTCTCTGGTGCCGTCACTTTTGATCACAGTGATGGGGATGGTATCAATTCTTTCATAAGTAGTAAACCGCTTGCCGCAATTTTCGCACTGTCTGCGGCGGCGGATAGCAGTATTATCATCCTGTGCACGGGAATCGATGACTTTGGTATCAGCATAATTACAAAATGGACATTTCATAAGAATCCCCCTTATGGAACTATTGGAAATGATTCGAAAAATTACTGTAAACAGTATAAAACAGAAGAAAAAAATGGTCAATTGCTTTTTTTGGCAGAAAAAGAAAGAATATGGGCGGATATTGCCAAAAAGACAAAAAGCCCAAAGGACTTGTTTCTTTTACAATAAAGGAAAAGGAGGTTTGTAATATGACACAATGGGAAAAAGAACGACGAGGCATCCTGTATTTCAATGAGGCGGCAGATTTTTTTGCAGAACGCTGCAGGCAAATAAAACAATCATTTTTACGGGATTTTTATGGACAATGTATTGAAAGTACACGGATTGATGGGTTAGAAATGATGGAAAACCATACCGCATTAAATCCATTCTTTCGCAGTGCATCTGGTTTTAGCGGACCAGATGTAATGGATTTTTTTCGCTTAAGTGCCATCCATCATACCATTTGTCTGCTGCTGGAAAGACGAAAGGGAATCAAAAAAGATGTGTTTTTTACAGCTATGGCAGAAATATTTGCACTTTCCAGAAAGGAACGGGAATTGGCGGAAGTACTTTGGAAAATTGCGTGGCTGGATAAAAATAGTTTTATACGCATTTTTTCCGCTATCAGCACCAATGTGTTCTCCTTTTGCGATATTTCAACGTTTTCCGTGGCATTTTGGCAAAATTTCTGGTATAATGCCTACAGTGTATTGATGGAAGCTTTTACCTTGTATGTCCCTTTTTCTGTACGGCTGGAACGGGGATGCATGCGGGATGAGCAGGAAACAGCATAAACCAGAGGTGAACAAAAATTATGGCAAAGGGATGGACAAAAGAACAGTTGGATGCTTTAGAAGCCCGTGGCGGGGATCTGCTGCTTTCTGCTGCCGCAGGCAGCGGTAAAACCGCTGTGTTAGTTGAACGCATTATCCGCCGGGTGCTGGAAGATGATCCTCCGGTAGATATTGACCGTTTGCTGGTGGTAACTTTTACCCATGCCGCGGCAACAGAAATGAGCCAACGCATTGGTGCTGCCATTAACGAAAAGATGCAGCAGTATCCCCAGAACCTGCGGCTTCAGGAACAGCTTACCTGTTTAGCCCATGCGGATATTAAAACCATCCATGCCTTTTGTTTACAGGTGATTCGCTCTTATTATTATTTATTGGATATGGACCCTGCTGCCAGAACGGCAGATCCCAGTGAAATCGCATTATTGCAGCAGGAAGTAATGGACGACCTGTTTGAAACATTATATGAAGAACAAGATAAAAACTTCTTCCGGCTGTTGGAGATTTATGGCAAGAAATTAAAAGATGATGCACTGAAGGAGCAGATCCAAAAAATATATAACTTTTCCATGGGTTATCCCTTCCCGGAGAGACTGCTGGAAAAAATGGCGCAGATGTATTCCATGAATGAGGAGGAATCCATGGAAAAAATGCCATGGATGAGCTTAATTCACCATGCCATACGGCAGGATACAGAAGCCATGATTGCACAGACCAATCAGGCATTGGAACTGGCAAAATGGTATCAGATTACGCCTTATGAGGAAACATTAGAACAGGATTTGCAGTATCTGAAGCAGTTTGCGCAGCAAACTGATGCCGACTATGCATCTATGCGTTTGGCGTATACTGCTGTATCTTTTGTAAAGTTAAAACGCTATGCCGGACCGGAAAAGGACAGAGCGGAGCAGGTGAAAGAACTGAGGGAACAGGTGAAGAAAACCCATAAAGAGATGGGGAAACGGTATTTTGCCTTTGGTGCGGAAATGCAGGAGGAAGTACTGCGCAATCTTTATCCAGTAGCCAAAGCACTCAGTGATATTACTATACGTTTTATGCATGCTTTTTCCCAGGCAAAGCGGGAAAAACAGATCATAGATTTTCATGACTACGAGCATTTTTGTTTAAAAGTATTGGTAGATCCTGCCAGTGAATATCCCCATGTGATTCCTACAGAAGCGGCAAAAGCCATCAGTGAGAAATACGAGGAAATATTTATCGATGAGTACCAGGACAGCAATATGGTGCAGGAAATGATCCTGTCAGCTGTTTCCAGGGAAAGCAGGCGGGAAAATAACCGTTTTATGGTAGGAGACGTCAAACAGAGCATTTACCGGTTCCGTTTGGCAATGCCGGAAATTTTTATGGATAAATACTACGCGTACAGCAAAGATGTGGGAGCAAAACAACGGAAATTGGTGCTTTCTAAGAATTTCCGCAGCCATCCGGAGGTGCTTTCCGCCGTAAATTTCATTTTCCGCCAAATTATGAGCCCTTCTTTTGGAGATGTGCCCTATGATAAAGATGCGATGCTGTATCCTGGTTTAAAATTGCCGGAATGTACTGCGCCCCATGGTGGCAGTACAGAAGTACACCTGATTGATGAAAAAATGGATCAGGAAACAAAAGAGATGTTAGAAGACACCCTTTCGGAAGAAATTAGGGAGCAGAAGCAGCGACATATAGAACTGAAGCTGATCATCCGCAGAATCCGAGAGCTTATGGCAGAAGGTTACCAAGTTTATGACAAACATACTGGAACATACCGCCCGCTGCAATTTGGAGATGTGGCCATCATTATGCGTTCCGTTCGTTTATGGGCGGGTGTATTGGAAGAAGTATGCGGGGCAGAAGGCATTCCATACTATGCAGAGGTAGGCGGCGGTTATTTCGATACGCCAGAAGTGGATACGGTACTGAATATGCTGCGCTTGATTGATAACCCCAGACAGGATATACCTCTCATCAGTCTTTTGCATAGTCCTGTTTTTTCCTTGACAACGGACGATCTGGCACAGATTCGTTTGGCGCAGAAAGAAGGCTGCTTTTACGATTGTGTTGTACAATACTGTGAAACTGCACCAGAAGGCGAATTACGGGATAAATTAAATCATTTCTTAACGGAATTGACATTGTGGCGGGATCAGGCAATTTTTATGACAGTCAGTCAGTTGGTAGCGTATTTATATGACCGGACAGGCTACTATGATTATGCGGCAGTTGGTCCTGGCGGCGGACTGCGCCGTGCCAATCTGGAACTGCTGCTGGAGAAAGCGGAGCAGTATGAGGAAGGTAGCAGAAAAGGTCTGTTTTTCTTCATCCGCTACATGGAAGATAGGAAAGAATCAGCGGATGACCAGACAGCATCTGCTTCTATCGCAGAGGGAGAAAATTTGGTTCACATATTGACCATTCATAAAAGCAAGGGGTTGGAGTTTCCTGTTGTGTTTTTAGCGGACTTGGGAAAGAGTTTTAACCAGAAAAATATGCAGGCACCTGTCATTTTGCACGCGGATTATGGATATGGTTTGGAATATGTGGATGTGGAACACCATTGGAAATGTGCTACGTTGAGCCGTACGGCAATCGCAGAAGCGATTCACACAGAAGATCTTTCAGAAGAAGTGCGGGTGCTTTATGTAGCCATGACCCGTGCCAGAGATAAACTGATCTTAGTTGGCTCCCAGAAAAATCTGCAAAAGAAATTACAGACTTGGGCTATGGCTGCAAGCAGTAAGGCAGAATTGCTGCCCACCTATTATCTGCGTCAGGCAAGCTGTCCTTTGGATTGGATTATGGCAGCCGTCCTGCGGGATACAGCTTGCCGTGCAGTGGTACAGACACAGACAGAAACGATGATGGGAAATATCCCTTCCCTTCCTTTCAGCGGAGCCGCCTTCCAATTATATTTATACCAAAAACAAGATTTACTGCTGGCGGAGGGAAAACAAACCGCACAGGAGCAGAAGGAACCCGCAGAAAGGGAAAATCCTGTTTCTCAAGATGCGTCTTTAGCCCAAACGGTGAAAGACAATTTGAATTGGGTTTATCCTTATCAGCACGCGACGGTATTGCCTGCAAAGCTATCTATTTCTGAGATCAAACGGCGGACTTACCAAGAATCGGTAGAAGAAACGGCGGCAGAACCTGTGCAGATGCCTATGTTTGTACTGCCGGACGAAACGGAAACCATTGGAGGAACGAGACGCGGTACAGCGGTCCATACATTTTTGCAGCATCTGGACTTTACACTTGCATATAGTAGCCAGCAGGAACTGCGCGCTTTCGCCAAGACTTTAGAACAGGACGGTATTCTTTCAAAAGAAGAAAGCAAACTGCTGCCGTACCAAAAGATACTCCATTTCTGTACTTCTGATTTAGTGAAAAGAATGCAAGTGGCGGAAAATATAGAAAAAGAGAAACAATTTTCCATTCTTTTGGAGGGAAAAGATATATTTTCTGTTAAAAATGAGGAGGAAGTGGAGGAAAAGATTTTAGTCAATGGTGTCATTGACTGCTATTTCCAGGAAGCGGACGGCACATTGGTTTTGGTGGATTATAAGACAGATCATTTGTACCAGGAAGAAGCATTCCGGAAACGGTATGAAATACAATTGCGATTATACCGATTGGCATTGGAACGCATCAGTGGGAAAAAAGTAAAGGAAAGTTTAATTTATTCTTTTGCCATGGAAAGATGTATCAAATTTTAAATGGATGAAAGAGTATTTTAGGAGTTCCTTTCCAAAAAACATCGCCGGAATTCTTATCTTATTATAGATAGGATTCTGGCGGTTTTTTATTGGGATTTTGATCTAAAGAGTATCTCTTCTTCCTTAAACAATGAAAGCGAAAGAAAAATAGTGTTTTCTGCAAAGAAGTCCACTACTTTAAGTTTTTTGCGCGAAAAACAATGGAAGGTGAGGAAAAGAGTTTCTTTTTGTGCAGATAAATGGTAAAATGAAAAAAATACAACTTTTAAGAGAATTTTAAGAGAAGAGTTTCTTTTTTGTAAAAATCACACATTAAAATATAGGAAACGACAAAGTCGCTTTTGGAAATAAGGGGGCGTAATCAGACTATGGAAAAAGAACAATATACAATTTTGGTTTGTGACGATGACAAGAGTATTGTAGATGCCATTGAAATCTATCTGAAGCAGGAAAACTACCGTATTTTAAAGGCATATAATGGAGAAGAAGCGCTGCGGGCATTGGATGAGAATGAAGTTCATCTGATCCTGCTGGATGTTATGATGCCGAAAATGGATGGGCTGAATGCTACTGTGAAAATCCGTGAGACCTTAAATATTCCCATTATCATTCTTTCTGCAAAATCGGAGGATACGGATAAAATTTTAGGTCTGAACTTTGGCGCCGATGATTATATCACCAAACCCTTTAATCCGCTGGAACTGATGGCGCGCGTAAAAAGCCAGATGCGCCGTTATACAGCTTTGGGCAGTATTGCGGAAAAGAGCAATGTCATTAAAATTGGCGGTCTGGAATTGGATAAGGATGCCAAAGAAGTCCGTGTGGAAGGCGAGCCGGTGAAACTGACAGCAACAGAGTATGGTATTTTACAGCTGTTAATGGAAAATGCCGGAAAGGTTTTCTCCATTGACCAGATCTATGAAAAAGTATGGAATGAGTTGTCTTTTGCGCCGGAAAATACGGTTTCCGTACATATCCGCAGAATCAGAGAAAAAATCGAAATCAATCCAAAAGAGCCGAAGTACCTGAAGGTGGTGTGGGGTATTGGTTACAAAATCGAAAAAAACTAAAGTCTATCGCTTGCATTGGAAAGTAACAGCCTGCTGCTTATTTTTCGTGAGTGCAGTCTTGCTGTTTATTTGCGGTGTGGTGGTCTCCAATTTGACCAGCCGCTGGAAAATGAGCGAATTGATGAATATGGAAAGTTACTATGATACGGAATATTTCCATAATCATTTCTTCTACGATATGGATTGCGTGGTAGGCGCGGATATTTATTACCAGAGCGAAGAAAGAATTTTAGCCGGGGACTGCATCGACCGGGAAAGCCTGATTAATGATTTTAAGTCATACTATTGGATCAAAGATGGCATCATTACTTCTAATACGGAAATCAATGATACGTATGACGATTTGATTGTAACGGGAGAAATACCGGAGTCTTTGCAGGAAAATTTTGAAGAATACTTATCTCTGGTACAGAATAACCTTCCGGCTTTTCGTGATATAACCATCCAAAATCAGTTGGATGAATATCGCACCTTCCGCAAGCACTTGGATAGTGTTGTAAACTTTTATTACTATGTAGAAGATGCAAAAGGCAATGTGATTGCGGGCAACACGGATCCTTCCTATTTGAATCAAGTGATGGAACGCACCATTGTGCTTTCTGGTGATTTTACTTCAGATAGTTTAAGTGATTCTTATTTGTATAGCTATTCCAATTCTTTCTTAAGTTCCAGCGGATGCCGCATTTATGCAGGCATTGCGGACCCTATGGAAGAGGGAGACGAGTTTTATACAGAAATGCGGGAATTTAATTTGGCAAAAGAAAGCGTACCCATCCTTTTTGTGGTAGGTATGTTCAGCGTTCTGATGGGCTTTGCCTGCTTTATCTATCTGTTGCGGGTATGTGGACAAAGTGAAAAAGGCGGTAAAGTGCAGCTATTATTAACGGATCACGTTTTTAATGAGATACACTTTTTCTTTGTGTTGTTTTTAGCCTTTGTATCTGTTATTGCAGCAGCCAGAATTATAGATACGCTGTATTATTTGCCGGCAGGCTTCTGGCCGTATATTCTAGTTACCATCCTTGGGTTGCTTTACCTATTGGATGTGGCTGTTGGATTAAATTATCTGCTGTCTATTACAAGACAGATCAAAGCAAAGTGTTTTTTGCACAATACAATCATTTCAGCGCTGATCCGTAAGATTGCGTCCTTTTTCAGCGAAAGTACATTCCGTGGATGGATGGTATTCATAATGTTGATTTATGGTTTGGGCAACTGTTTTTTGACTTTGCTGCTGATGAATAGTTTGATGTCCTACCATTATGCATTCGTACTTCTTACACTGGCATTACTGATTATATACAATTTGTTTTGCATGTGGCTGTTTATGCGGGGATTAAGATCCTTAAAGGCCATTATGATTTCTGCAAAGGAAACTTCCAAAGGCAATATTGAATACCAGCTGGAAGTAGATAAAATATCACCTTCTTTCCAGAACTTTGCGGTGGATATTGCCAACATTCAAGGCGGTTTAAAGGAAGCGGTAAAAAATGCAGTACGTGGGGAACGTATGAAAACAGAATTGATTACCAATGTTTCCCACGATCTGAAGACACCTTTAACTTCCATTATTACGTATGCTGACTTACTGCACAAGGAGCATCTGGAAAACGAAAATGCTGCCCATTATGCAGAAGTGATTTATGAAAAATCTTACCGCTTAAAACAATTGATTGAAGATTTGATCGAAGCCAGCAAGGCTTCCAGCGGAAACTTAAAAGTAAATAAAATGTGTATGGATTTCCGTGAAGTAGCCATGCAGGCGATTGGCGAGATGGAAGAAAAACTGCATGATGCAGGATTGGAAATCAAACTAAGCTGTCCTTACCCGGTATATATTGACGGGGATGGCAGACATATGTGGCGTATCTTGGAAAACTTGTTATCCAATGTTGTGAAGTATGCCCTGCCGAATTCCAGAGTATATATTGATATTTTTGCAGAAGATGGAACAGGCATCTTAATTATGAAAAATATTTCTGCGGCGCCTATGGATTTTGACGCAGCTACACTGACAGAACGCTTTGTCCGTGGAGATGCCAGCCGTACAACGGAAGGCAGCGGTTTGGGACTGAGTATTACCCAGTCTCTGGTGGAATTGCAGCAAGGTATCTTTGCGATACAAGTGGATGGCGACTTATTTAAGGCTATCGTAGAAATTCCTCTGTATCGCGATCCGGAAACGGGAGAGGCTGCACAGGAGCGTATTATGGAAGAATACCGTGCAAAGGAAGAGAAAAAACGCCAGCAGATGGAAAAAGAAAAAAGAGCAAAAGAAACAGAAGAGGAAGAATCTTTGGAAGAAGTGCAAGATGAGATGACTTCCGAAGAAAAACCTCCGTTGGAAACAGAATAAAAGTAATCCATTTGGCGAATAAGTCTTGGCTTATTCGCCTTTTTCGTCAAAATGGGTTTCTTGTTCTGTTCTGGTATGATATAATTTCAACGGATTTGGCTTTTATGGTAAGAATGAAGGAGGAAAAACCATGGAAGAAGAAAAAAGGGAAGATCCGGCGGATCTTTTTCGAGCGGGCGGCAGACTTTTGTTCCGCTGGGTTATGATGTCAGTTCTGATTGGTGTTACAGTGGGAATAGTTGGCGCGAGTTTTCATTTGGTATTGGAATGGGTAACAGAGTATCGCATGACCCATGGATGGCTGCTGTACTGCCTGCCTTTGGCTGGTTTGGTAATTATCTTTTTATATGATAAAACGAAAATGCTGCAGGATGGCGGCACCAATTCCATTCTTTTGGCAGCGCGTTCCGGTGAGAATGTACCGCTGCTTCAGCTTCCGTTGATTTATATTTCTACGGCTTTGACCCATTTATTTGGTGGTTCTGCCGGCAGAGAAGGAGCGGCACTCCAGATTGGCGGCAGTATTGGTTCTTTTTGGAGCGACCGGGCAAAATTTTCCGAAGGAGAGAAAAGCATCTTTACCATGTGTGGCATGAGTGCTGGGTTCGCGGCGCTTTTTGGCACACCGATTACTTCGGTGGTTTTTGCCATGGAAGTAACTACAGTTGGGGTAATGCATTATACTGCTATTGTGCCGTGTATCATCGGCGCCTTGATTGCGGCTGGCATTTCTGACGCATTGGGTATTGCGCCCACTGCTTTTACATTGGCACCAATCTCGGCTGGAATTGATCCTTTGCTGTGCCTGCAAGTGGCAGTCTTAGCTGTAGGATGTGCGGTAGTAGGCATGCTTTTTTGTATGGCTTTACATATGTCAGGAAAGGTGTATCAGCACTATGTAAAAAATCCTTATTTACGGGTTGTGGTTGGTGCTGTCTTGGTTATTATCATTACATTGTTGTTGGGAACCAGAGACTATAATGGCGCTGGCATGGATGTAATTATCAGAGCAGTATCGGGAGAAGCAGCCGGATTTGCTTTTTTATGGAAGATCATTTTGACTGCGGTGACACTGGGGGCAGGATTTAAAGGCGGAGAAATTGTCCCTTCCTTGTTTATTGGTGCAACCTTTGGATGTGTCGCTGGAAAGTTGATTGGTTTAGACCCTGCGTTTGCTGCCTGCTTAGGTATGATGGGGGTATTTTGCAGTGTAACAAATTGTCCTCTGGCTACGACCATTCTTAGCATAGAGCTGTTTGGCGGTGTTGGACTGATCTACTTTGCACTGATTTGTGCCATTAGTTATACATTTTCAGGGTACTATAGCCTTTATTCAGCACAGCGCATTTTGCTTTCCAAATTAAATCCGGAAAGTGAGAGGCTGCAGGAAATGGTAAAAGATTTGCATAAAACTGCATAATATTTATTTTTTCGACAAATGCCCACGATAAAATTTTTTATGAGAAAAGGGAAAAAACAGGAAAAAGTGCGGTGAATAATTCATTTTTGGATATAATGTGTAAAATAAATGCAAAATTCTGTAAATTATCGTGCATTTTACAATTGATTTTTATGCATTTCCAAGGTATAATCCCATATGTAAATGAAAACCAAATCATTTAAGGATTTGAAACAATTTAGGAGGCAGAATACAATGAAAATGAAACAGGTAATGGCAGCGTCTCTGGCAGCTGTAATGGC
>CALWKY010000046.1 GCA_944381395.1 uncultured Lachnospiraceae bacterium | reverse complement strand
GGTGGCAAAACAGCTACTTCTGAAAAATTACCCAGAAAAAGTGGAAAGTATATTGCTTCTTTCTTAGCCTTTGCACCGGCAGAAAAGCCCACCGTGATGGCGTTGATGCTTATTGATGAGCCTCAGGGCGTTTACTATGGCGGTACTGTAGTAGGACCTTATATGAAAGAGTTGATGAATAATATTCTGCCTTATTTGGGTGTGGAACGGATTTTGAATGAGGAAGAGAAAGCGAAAGAAGAATACACCACCGTACCAGATGTGACAGGGTTGACATTGGAGGAGGCAAATAAAAAACTGAAAGAGGCATCTTTACAAGGTTTTGTACAGGCGGAGGGAGAAGTAGTATCTTCCCAATTGCCAAAAGCAGGAGAAGAAGTGCCTTCCGGTCAAACGGTGTTACTTGACTTATCATAGAAATGTGACTAATATAAATAAAAATGGGGGAGTATGCGTTTTGCGGCGATTCCTTCCATAACGGCAAACAGGGCAAGCCTTTTTACCGCAGGGAAGATATAAGGAGGCACTTATGGAACTGAAAAAATTACTGCAGAATTTGGATTACCATATTTTGCAGGGGAGTATAGAAAAAGAAATCCAAGCGATCGAATATGATTCCAGAAAAGCTGGTGCAGATACCATGTTTGTCTGCATCAAAGGATTTCAGACAGATGGGCATCGGTATGCCCAGGCAGCAGTCCAGCAAGGTGCTACTGCCCTGCTGGTAGAGGATGCGCTGGAGCGGCTGCCCGATGCGGTAACAGTGATACAAGTGGCAGATACCAGGGCAGCATTGGCACAAGTAAGTGCGGTTTTTTTTGAGAATCCTTCCCAAAAGATGCATTTGGTAGGCATTACTGGTACCAATGGAAAGACCACTACGACATATCTCATCCGTTCCGTGTTGATGAAGCAGGGGAAAAAAGTTGGGCTTATTGGCACAATCGAAAACCGTATTGGCGATCAGGTAATTCCTACCCAGCGTACCACACCGGAAAGCAGGGAATTACAGGAATTATTCCAGCAGATGGTAAAAGAAGGGGTCACAGATGCAGTGATGGAAGTGTCTTCCCATGCCCTTTGCTTACACCGGGTGGATGGTTTGGCGTTTGAGATTGGGGTGTTTACGAATTTAACCCAAGATCATTTGGATTATCATAAAACCATGGAAAACTATCGCGCTGCGAAGGGAATGTTGTTTTCCAGGGTGAAAAAAGCGGTGATCAATGCCGATGACGCTGCTGGAGCATATATGGCTGCCCAGTGCGATGGGCAGGTGCTGACCTATGCTATTGATGCGGATGCCGACTTGAAAGCGGAAAAAGTGGAGGTATCTTTGCGCGGTACTTCTTTCCAATTGGATTATGCGGGGAAAACATATCCTGTACATGTGCATACACCGGGACGCTTTAGTGTGTATAACGCACTGGCTGCTATGGGCGCTTGTATTTTTTTAGGCATCCCCATGGAAGATATTATACAGGGGCTGCGGGAAAATGAAGGTGTTCATGGTAGATTCCAGTCAGTACCTACTGGCAACGGCAGTGTAGCCATTGTAGACTATGCGCATACACCCGATGGGTTGGAAAATATTTTACAGACAGCCAAGGATTTTGCAAAAGGAAAGATTATTGCTGTCTTTGGCTGCGGCGGTGACCGGGACCGTACAAAACGCCCTGTTATGGGTGAAATTGGCGGAAAATACGCAGATTTGTGTATTCTTACTTCCGATAATCCCAGAACGGAAGATCCACTGAAAATCTTGCGGGAAGTGGAAGCAGGTACATCCAAAACCGGCTGCCCGTATCTGGTCATACCGGACCGCAGAGAAGCCATTTGTAAAGCCGTTGCACTGGCGAAAGAAAATGATGTGATACTGATTGCGGGCAAGGGACATGAGACTTATCAGATCTTTGCCGACCGTACCATTCACTTTGACGATGTGGAGGAAGTCAGAAAGGCAGTGAGAGAGAACAAATGATGCGCATATCCTTAGCAGAAGCAGCAAATGCAGTTCATGGAAAACTGATCCATGCTGCGGGTGCAGAAGAAAAGAATATCCAAAGAGTGGAAATGGATTCCCGTCTGGTAGAGGCAGGTACTTTATTTGTGGCACTCAGTGGCGGTGCAAGAGATGGACACGATTTTATCCCTATGGCGGCAAAGGCGGGCGCCTTGGCTGTATTATGTGAAAAAGACTGTATGGCAGATCTTCCTGCCATTGTGGTGGAAGACAGCAAGGCTGCGATGCAGCGGCTGGCAGCTTATTGCAGAAATAAGTGGCAGTTTCCTGTCATCGGTGTGACAGGCAGTGTAGGAAAAACTTCTACCAAAGACATGATTGCCTCTGTATTGCAGCAAAAATACCGCACCCACGCGACTATGGGAAATTACAATAATAATTTAGGTGTGCCGTTAACCATTTTTGCGGCGCCGGAAGATACCCAAGCAGCAGTGGTGGAAATGGGCATGAACCACTTTGGAGAGATGCACTTGCTTAGCTCCATTGTGCGCCCGGATATTGCAGTGATTTCCAATATTGGGATTGCCCATATTGAAAACCTGGGCAGTCGGGAAGGCATTTTAAAAGCAAAATGCGAGATTTTTGACTTTATGACAGAACAGGGTGAGGCGATCTTGCTGCAGGACGGCGATCTCCTTTCTACCCTAAAAGGAAAATTAAAGCAGCACATTACATGGTATGGTATTGCGGGCGAAACGGATGTAACGGCAAAGGATATATGTCCGAATGGGTTATTGGGCACTTATTTTAAACTTTGCGCGGATGGAAAAGAAATTCCTGTGGCTTTACCGGTTGCGGGCATCCATATGGTACAAAACGCTTTGGCTGCGGCTGCGGTAGGCTTGAAAATGGGTCTTACTTTGGAAGAAATTCGCACAGGTTTGGAAAGGTTCTCTTTGACGAAAAACCGTATGGATGTAATCCACGGTCCCATTACTATTATCAATGATACTTATAATGCAAATCCCGTTTCTGTGATGGCCGCACTGGATGTATTAGGTACGGTATCAGGCAGAAAGGTTGCTATTTTAGGTGATATGGGGGAACTGGGAGAACAGGCGGAAGCACTGCACTATGAAACAGGTGCCCATGCGGCGCAGGCAAAAGCAGATGTAGTGATTGCAATCGGTGAGCTTGCCCATGCTATTTATGAAGGCGCAAAGACAGCAGGTGCTGGTGAGGTATATCATTATCCTTCCCAGGAATTGCTATGGGAGGATTTAAATAAGCTGCTGCAAAAGGGGGATACGGTTTTAGTAAAGGCGTCTCATGCAATGGCACTGGAAAAGACCGTGGAAAAGATACAAGGAGTTGAAGAAAAGTGAATTCATTAGAAACGGCAGTCTATGCCTTATTGATCTCATTTGTGATGAGTGTGATTCTATGTCCTATTTTGATTCCGGCATTACATCGGCTGCATTTTGGGCAGACTATCCGGGATGATGGACCGGAATCCCATTTGCAAAAACAAGGAACCCCTACCATGGGCGGCATTAGTTTTTTGCTGGCGTTTGTGGTAACGAGTCTCTTATTTGTAAGAGGAAATGCAGATGCGATGGCAGTAGTACTGGTGACATTAGGTTATGGACTGATCGGATTTTTGGATGACTTCATTAAGGTTGCTTTCAAGCGTTCCTTAGGTCTGCGGGCTTATCAGAAAATTATCTTACAGATTGGTGTAACGGCACTGTTTTGTGCATATCTCATTGGCAGCGGCAAGAGCACGGAAGTATATCTTCCTTTTTGCGGCGGCAAGACATGGGATTTGGGCATGCTGTTTATTCCTTTTGTTTTTGTAACACTGATTGGTACCGTAAATGGTGTAAATCTGACGGACGGCTTGGATGGTTTGTCCAGTGGCGTGACACTGATTGTAGCCGCTTTCTTTTTGATTTGTGCATGGGCAAGCGGCAGCGGTGTTGCGCCGGTCTGCGGTGCCATTGCAGGTGGTTTAATGGCGTTTTTATTGTTTAACTCTTATCCTGCAAAGGTATTTATGGGAGATACCGGTTCTCTGGCGCTGGGTGGTTTTGTTGCCAGTGTGGCTTTGGTATTGCAAATGCCGCTATTTATCCTGATTGTAGGCTTTGTTTATTTATGGGAGTCTATCACCGTTATTTTGCAGGTGGGCTATTTTAAGGTGACTAAGAAGATGTACGGAGAAGGTAAACGCCTGTTTAAGATGGCACCCTTCCACCATCATTTGGAAAAATGCGGATGGAAAGAAACCCGTGTTGTGATGTTATTTTATGTGGCGACAGCCATTTTGGCACTGCTGGGCTTCATTGCCTGCCGGGGCATGTTTATTTAACAACTTTGTCTGCGGACAAAGAGGGAGAAAGAAGGGGAGCTTTTGGAGTACAAAGGCAGAAAAGTACTGGTTTGTGGAATGGCTAAAAGCGGCATTGCTGCGGCAAAATTGCTGCGAAAGCAAGGCGCTTTGGTGACCGTGCAGGACAGTAAAGACAGAACACAATTAAAAGAAGCAGATGCTTTAGAACAAGCAGGCATTTCCCTCTATACAGGAAAAAATCCCGATGATATTATTTTGAAACAAGATTTGGTGGTTTTAAGCCCGGGTGTGCCGGTTGACCTGCCTTTTGTGAAGATGGCAAAAGAAAGAGGTATTCCTGTCATTGGAGAGGTGGAGCTGGCATATACATTGACACCCTGCCCTGTGATTGCCATTACAGGAACCAATGGGAAAACCACCACAACAGCTTTGACCGGTGAAATTTTGCAGGCGGTCAATCCACAGACTGCGGTGGTGGGGAATATTGGCATTCCTTATTGTGAAAAAGTGGAAAGTTTAACCACAGAAAGCGTGGTAGTGGCAGAGATCAGTTCTTTCCAGATGGAAACGGCAGTCTCTTTTCATCCCAACATCAGTGCTGTGTTAAATATTTCCCCGGACCATCTGAACCGGCATAAGACTATGGAAAATTATATTGCCATGAAAGAAAGAGTCTTTGCCAATCAGACAGAAGGGGATACCCTTGTGCTCAATTATGAAGACGATGTATGCCGTGCCATGGCAGAAAAAACCAAGGCACAGGTGATCTTTTTTAGCAGTAAACGCCATTTACAAGAAGGTCTCTGGCTGGAAAATGGAGCAATCCGCTATGCACTGGGAGAAAAGAAAGGTACTTTCATACAATTAGAGGAATTGCAGCTTTTGGGCACGCATAATTATGAAAATGTAATGGCGGCTTCCGCCATTGCTTTTGCCTATGGAGTGCCTGTGGAGATCATACGCAAAGTGCTGCAAACATTTCGTGGAGTAGCACACCGTATTGAGTTTGTGGAAACAGTGGATGGGGTAGATTATTATAATGATTCCAAAGGCACCAATACGGATGCGGCAATTCGGGCACTCCTGGCTATGAAAAAGCCGATTTTGCTCATTGGCGGCGGTTATGATAAAGGTGTGGATTTCGATGACTGGACAAAATTGTTCGCTGGTCGTGTGAAAGAAGCGGTTTTCATTGGTGATACAGCGGAGAAACTCCAACAAAGCGCAGAGAAATTCGGATTTACTGCCATCAAACGCTGCAACACTTTCCGTGACGCGGTAGAACAGTGCAGGAAAGATGCTCAGCCTGGAGACTGTGTTCTGCTTTCTCCAGCCTGTGCCAGCTGGGATATGTTTACCAGCTACGAAGAGCGGGGAGATCTGTTCAAACAGATGGTACACGCTTTTTCTAAGGAAACTGTAAATGAGGTGGAACAGTGAAACAACGAAGCGGACAAAGAAAACCATTGATACGAAAAAGAAAAAACGGCGAGTTTGACGGGATGATCATCGTGATTATGGTTATGCTAATCCTCTTTGGTATTGTGATGATCACTTCTGCCAGCTACTATACCACCATGACCAATGAATTGTATGGTTATGATATGTTTTACTTTGGAAAGAAACAATTGCAGTCTGCCATTCTTAGCTTGATTGTATGTATGGTGGTGGCATGGGCGCCGGAAAACCTATATCGTAACCGCAATATCATTAAGATTGCATATATTGCCATTTGTATTTTATTAGGTGTGACATTGCTAGCACCTGCTACAAAAGGACAGAGCCGGTGGTTATTCGGTATTCAGACTTCAGAGCCTGCAAAGTTAATCATTATTCTGGCATTGGCTCGTTACATCACAGACCATCCCCATTGTATGGATACGTTTAAAGACTTTATCCGTACTTGTGTGGTATGGGGCATTCCCATGGTGCTCATTGTAGTAGCAAACTTAAGTACGGCAATTCTGGTCACCATGACGGCATTTACCATGATGTTTTTAGCATCTCCCAAGATATGGTACTTTGTAGTTTCTGTATTTGGTGGTGCAGGTATGTTGGCACTTGCCATGATCCCGGAAAAACTCCGGTATCGTTTAAGCCGTATTGTAACCTGGCTGGATCCGTTTTCTCCCGATGTAGATGGTTACCAGACCATTCAGTCTTTGTATGCAGTTTCTTCGGGCGGCTTGTTCGGATTGGGTTTAGGTCAGAGCAGACAGAAAACATTCCTGCCAGAGTCTCATAATGACTTTATTTTTGCCATTATTTGTGAGGAATTGGGTATTATTGGCGCCGGTTTTGTTATCCTGATGTTTGGATTATTTGTATGGAGAGGCGCCGGCATTGCTATAAAAGCAAAAGACCGCTTTACCATGCTGACGGCAGCCGGCATTACCTGTTCTATCGGCTATCAGGCGTTGATTAACATGGCTGTTGCTACCAATACCATGCCTAATACCGGTCAGCCGCTGCCGTTTATCAGTTATGGCGGTTCTTCCTTGATGTTTACACTGATTATGGTGGGACTGCTTTTGAATATTTCCAGAAGCGCTTCTTCTGATTAAGCGGAATAAAAAAGTATTGACAAAAACTGCGTTTTTGCATACAATCTTCAATATATATGAAAAAAGCTGTGAAAAAGAGGAGTATGCGGCAGTCGCCGTTGCCAGAGAGTAGGACCTATGCTTAGGCATAGCTGGAAGGTTCTTTCGGAGAGGCACCGCAGAAGTGACTTTAGAGCTGTTTTTTTGAACCTTTTCTGTTTTAGTAGGAAAAACCGGGTCATGCCGTTATCCATGAATATGAGTGCTCACAGAGTGTTTTTTCTGTGGGAAAAAAGGTGGTACCGCGAGTCTTCGTCCTTTTCTAGGAAGAAGACTCTTTTTTTTCGATAGGATCAGAATACGTAGTCAATGAATCAGTATCGCAAGGAGGAAAACCATGAAAGAACTGGCAAAAACCTATGATCCTTCCAGTGTGGAGGATCGGCTTTATCAAGAGTGGATGGAAAAAAAGTATTTCCACACAGAAGTAGATCGCACAAAAAAGCCTTTTACCATTGTAATGCCGCCTCCCAACATTACAGGACAGCTGCATATGGGACATGCTTTGGATAACACCATGCAGGATATCTTAATTCGTTGGAAAAGAATGGCAGGCTACAATGCACTGTGGGTACCTGGTATTGACCATGCCAGCATTTCCACAGAAGTAAAAGTTGTGCAGAAACTGGCAAAAGAAGGCAAGACAAAGGCAGATGTAGGGCGAGAAGGCTTCTTAAAAGAAGCTTGGGACTGGAAAGAACAGTATGGCGGCATCATCCTCAACCAGCTGAAGAAACTGGGCTGTTCTTGTGACTGGGACCGTGTTCGCTTTACTATGGATGAAGGATGCTCTGAAGCGGTTTTGGAAACCTTTACCAAGCTGTACAAGAAGGGTTACATTTACCGAGGCGAGAAAATCGTAAACTGGTGCCCGAAATGCCAGACCACTATTTCTGATGCAGAAGTAAACCATGTGGATACAGATGGCTATTTCTATCATATTGAATATCCCGTAAAGGACAGTGATGAAAGAGTACAATTTGCTACTACCCGTCCCGAGACCATCCCTGGCGATACAGCCATTGCCGTACACCCTGAGGATGAACGGTACCAGCATCTGATCGGTAAAGTTTGCATCCTGCCTTTGAATGGCAGAGAATTGCCCATTGTTGCAGATGAATATGTAGACCGTGAATTTGGTACTGGCGTGGTAAAAATTACTCCTGCCCATGACCCTAACGACTTTGAGGTGGGAGTACGTCATAACCTGCCTCGCATCAATGTGATGAACGATGATGGCACCATGAATGAAAATGCTGGCGAATACGCAGGCATGGACCGCATGGAAGCAAGAGAAGCCATTGTTCAGAAGTTTGAGGAACTGGGTTATCTGGTAAGAATAGAAAAGATTAATCATGCAGTAGGCTACCATGAAAGATGCAACACCGCCGTAGAGCCCTTGATCAAAATGCAGTGGTTTGTAAAGATGGAAGAGCTGGCAAAGCCCGCTATCCAGGTACTGAAAGATGGCGAGCTGCGGTTTGTACCGGATCGTTTTGATAAGATTTACCTCCACTGGCTGAATAATATCCGTGACTGGTGCATCTCCAGACAGCTTTGGTGGGGACACCGGATTCCTGCGTACTACTGCCAGGACTGCGGTCATATTACCGTAAGCAAAACAGCGCCTCAGTGCTGTGAAGCCTGCGGAAGCACCAATCTGAAACAGGACGAGGATACACTGGATACCTGGTTCAGCTCTGCATTGTGGCCTTTCTCTGTATTGGGCTGGCCTCATGAGACAGAGGAACTGAAGCACTTCTATCCCACCAGCACGTTGATTACTGGTTATGACATTATTTTCTTCTGGGTTGTACGTATGGTATTCTCTGGTATGGAGCAGATGGGACAAGTTCCTTTCCATGATGTATTAATCCATGGATTGATCCGTGATGATCAAGGCAGAAAGTTCTCCAAGTCTTTGGGCAACGGTATCGATCCTCTGGAAGTAATCGCGAAGTATGGTGCAGATCCTCTGCGTTTGATGCTCATTACTGGCAACGCACCTGGTAATGACATGCGCTTTTATTGGGAGAGATTGGAAAACAGCAGAAATTTCTGCAACAAGCTGTGGAATGCGACCAGATTTGTACTGATGAATCTGGGCGATGAGAAGGTAGAAAAGCCGGATAACCTTACTTCCGCGGATAAATGGATCCTTTCCAAAGCAAATACTTTGGCAAAAGATGTAGAGGATAATCTGGAAAAATACGAATTAGGTCTGGCGGTACAGAAGGTTTATGATTTCCTGTGGGATGAGTACTGTGACTGGTATATTGAGATGGTAAAACCTCGTCTGTACCAGAAGGAAGACGAAACCAGAAACGCAGCACTGTGGACACTGAAAACCGTATTGATTCAGGCACTGAAACTGCTTCATCCTTTTATGCCTTTCATTACAGAAGAATTGTTCCAGCATGTACAGAGTGAAGAAGAAAGCATCATGATTTCTCAGTGGCCTGTATATCAGGAAGCATGGAATTTCAAAGAAAATGAACGGGAAATGGATGCCGTGAAAGAAGCTGTACGTGCGATTCGTAACCTGCGTGCCCAGATGAACGTAACACCTGCGCGCAAAGCGCATGTATTTGTCGTTTCCGAAGATGCGCAGGCAAGGGAACTGTTCTCCAACGCGGAAGTTTACCTGAAAACATTGGCATATGCCAGTGCCATGAGTATTCAGGCTGACAAGACAGGCATTGGTGACGATGCCGTATCTGTTGTAAGCGGCAATGTAACGATTTATATGCCTTTGGCAGAACTGGTGGATATTGCGAAAGAAATGGAGCGTCTGAAAAAAGAAGAAGAAAAGATGCACAAGGAAATTGAACGGGTAGAAAAGAAACTTTCTAACCAAGGCTTTGTAGCAAAAGCACCGGCTGCCGTAATTGAAGAAGAGAAGGCAAAAGGCGAAAAATATCGTACGATGTTAGCGCAGATTGAAGAACGTTTAGCTCAGATGCAGCAGTAAACGTACAAATATAAAAACATTAGGAAAGAAGCCATCCTGCGTAAAAGCGGTGCTTATTTCCTTTTTTTTGTAAAAACATGTTGCAAAAAAGATAAAGTTAACAAAATTTGTATAAAGAATATGTACATAATCTATAATAATTAAAGTTTGAAATGGAACTTTTCAAGATTGACAAATAAATATCACAATTTTTTCATAAATTTTCATAGAAGAATAGAAATTTTCCTCATTAGAATATTATTTTTTGCCAAATGCTGTAATTGGTTTTACTTGCATAAAGCAATTTTTTGCATTATACTGGGTACAATAGTCCAGAAAGGAGGGACCGTTATGATCCTACAGCTGGCTCTGTCACTGATTATGCCGATTTTGCTTTGTATCGCATTTTGCTACTGGCTATGCGAGACATTCGCACTGGGGAGCTGGATTTATATTCCAGGTATTCTCTTTGGATTAGGTGGAAGTGTGATGAGTGGTTACAAGTTTTATCTGAGCGCTATGAAATTGGGAAATCAATATAAGAGATTTTTCCGTAATAAGAAAAAATCTTCCGATGCCCAAGACGATCAGAAAAAAACAATATCATTTAACGATCACATCTGAGACTATTGCATAAACCGTGGAAAAGGCGTTTTCCATGGTGGATCTCGGAAGAGAGGAGGTGGAAGAGAAGAATGGTTCAGGAAGCAACCAAAAAAGAAACCCTGCGGATCGCGGCAGGGAGCACCATTGGTTTTATACTGATGCTTGTGCTTTTTGCGCTCCTGCATGGCAGACTGCCCGAAACAGTACCTTTCGACTATAGGGTTGTTCTGGGAGGGGTCGGCGGTACGGCAGTGGCAGTCTTGAATTTCTTTCTGATGGGGCTGACAGTACAAAAGGTTTCGCAGGAAACGGATGAAAAGCTGGCTTTTGATTATATGAAGACCAGTTACCGCCAAAGAATGCTGCTACAGATCCTTTGGATCATTCTGGCGTTAGTTTTGCCTTGCTTTAACGGCATTGCGGGACTGATTCCTTTGCTTTTTCCTGGAGTTGTCATCAAGATTTACTACATTTTCTTTAACAAAAACAATCCTGATGCAAACACCCCGAAAAAAACAGACTTTTCCCACTCTGCGGATTCCGAACAAAAAGGTTGAGGAAGAAAGGGGTGACAATGAGTAAATGAATTTTGATGTAAGCGGACCTAAGGTCTATTTCACCATACCAACAGATATTCCCATACTTGGAGACTTTCAGCTGTCTGAAACAATGGTAGTCAGTTGGATCGTAATGGCGCTGATTACGGGACTGTGCATTTGGCTGACAAGAGACCTGAAGGTGGAACACATTTCCAAGCGGCAAGCTGTGGCAGAAATGCTGGTGGAAACAGCGAATAATTTTGTTCGCGGCAACATGGGAAAGAAATTTGATTATATGATACCTTTTGTTGCGGCATTGTTTTCAACCAGTATCATCTCCAACCTGATCAGCTTGATTGGTCTGCGCAGCCCTACAGCGGATCTTTCGACAGAAGCCGCGTGGGCAGTCGTGGTATTTACCATGATTACGGCGCAGAAGATCAAGTCCAGCGGATTTGGCGGTTATCTGAAGGGTTTTACAACGCCTATTCCCATCATGACACCGTTTAACATTTTGTCTGAACTGGCTACCCCTGTCAGCATGGCATGCCGTCACTTTGGCAATATCTTATCCGGTATCGTCATTAACGGTCTGATTTATGCAGCTCTGGCATTAGCCTCTGCAGCACTGTTCCAGTTCTTACCCGGTGTGCTGAGTCAGATTCCTTTCCTGACAGTCGGTGTTCCCGCAGTGCTTTCTGTGTACTTTGACTGGTTCACTGGCTTTATGCAGGCGTTTATTTTCTGCATGCTGACCACAATGTACATTGCAAATGCAGCAGAAGAATAAGTAACAAACTAAAACAAAACAGTCATTATTTCTAATTCAAAACTATCATTACGAACAAAGTAGGAGGATACGATTATGGAATATGAAGTTCTTGCAAAAGGTATTGCTTTGGCAGGTTGCGCAATTGGTGCTGGTCTGGCGCTGATCGCCGGTATCGGTCCTGGTATTGGTGAAGGTAACGCGGCGGCAAAGGCTTTGGAAGCGATTGGACGTCAGCCCGAATGTAAGAGCGATGTAACCAGCACAATGTTACTGGGCTGCGCAATTGCCGAGACAACTGGTATTTACGGTTTCGTTACCGGTCTGCTGCTGATTTTCGTTGCACCCGGTATGTTTATGAACTTCCTGTAATGAATCGGAACAACAATGAGAAAGATTTTTGCAGAAGAATGCCTATGACAGACTTACTGCAGATATGAGATTGATACAGGAGGTTACTGAGAAATGAATGCACAGGAACTGGTTACAATCATACCATGGACCTTTATTGCACAGATCTTGAACCTTTTTCTTCAGATGTATCTGGTAAAACGCTTCCTGTTTAAGCCCATTAACGAAGTGTTAGAAAAGCGCAGAGCACGGGCTGAGGCACAACTGACAGATGCTGCTGATGCAAAACGTAGCGCAGAAGAGATGAAGGCAACCTATGAGAAGAATCTGGCAGAAGCCAATGCAAATGCAAAGGATATCATCCAGACTGCTCAGAAGCAGGCGACACTGCAGAGTGAAGCTATTGTGAAGGAAGCACGGGCTCAGGCTGCGTCCATTAAGCAGCATGCAGAAGCGGAAATCAACCTGGAAAAGGAAAAAGCTTTCCAGGAAATGAAGAACGAGATCGGTGGTATCGCTATGGAAATCGCCGGAAAAGTAATCGAAAGAGAGATCAGCGAAAAGGATCACCAGAAGCTGATTGACGAAGTGATCGAAAATGTAGGTGATTTATCATGACACAAACAGCCAAAATTTATGGAGATAGCCTCTATGATCTTGCTGCGGAAGCGTCCATTACAGAATCCATTTTCCATCAGGCGCAGGAAGTGGAAACACTGCTGCGCGAAAATCCAGACTATGTACGCTTGTTAAGTGAGCCTTCTTTAAAATTGGAAGAACGTCTTGCACTGTTGGATCAGGCGTTTGGTGAAGAAATAGAAGTTTATCTGCTGAACTTCATGAAGCTTCTTTGTGAAAGAGGTCTTTTGGGCGAAATCGGCGGATGCCTGCAGGAATATCGTCTGCGTTATTACAAGGACAATCATATTGCCCAGGCTACTGTTACCAGCGCAATTGCCTTAACGGAAACACAAAGAAATACTTTGCGTGCACAGCTGGAGAAAATAAGCGGCAAACAGATACTGCTTTCTGAAAAAATACAGCCCAGCGTGATTGGCGGGCTGCGCATCGAGATGGAAGGCAAACTGATCAATGGCACCGTGGCGGGCCGTTTGAGCGAATTGCATAAGAAGATTAAGGAAAATGTCACATAAAAAGGATGGTATGAAATTATGAATTTGAAACCGGAAGAAATATCCAAAGTCATCCGAAGTCAGATCAAATATTATCAAAATGTCCTTACACAAGAGGAAACTGGTACAATCCTGACAGTCGGCGACGGTATTGCCCGTGCCGGTGGTTTGAGCAAGTGCATGGCTGGTGAGTTGCTGGAATTCGAAAACGGCACTTTCGGCATGGCACAGAACCTGGAAGAAAACAATGTTTCCATCGTATTATTCAGCTCCGATGAGGGGATCAGTGAAGGACAGAGTGTAAAGCGTACCGGAAAAGTTGTATCTGTACCGGTAGGCGAAGCATTGATCGGCAGAGTCGTGAATGCGTTGGGTCAGCCAATTGATGGCGCAGGTCCCATTCAGGCTACGGAATATCGGGCGGCTGAAAGCCCCGCACCCGGTATCTGCGATAGAAAGTCTGTATTCCAGCCTTTGCAGACCGGTATTAAAGCAATCGATTCCATGGTTCCCATTGGTCGTGGTCAGCGTGAGCTGATCATCGGTGACAGACAGACTGGTAAAACAACTATTGCAGTAGATACTATTTTGAACCAGAAGGGTCAGGATGTAATTTGTATTTATGTCGCAATTGGTCAGAAAAGATCTTCTGTTGCCAGCTTGGTTGATAATTTAAAGAAAAACGGCGCTATGGATTACACCATCGTTGTTGCAGCAACCGCATCTGAAGCAGACGCATTGAAGTTCATTGCGCCTTATTCCGGTTGCGCTATGGGTGAATATTTTATGCATCAGGGAAAGCATGTTTTGATCATTTATGATGATTTGAGTAAACATGCAGTGGCTTACCGTGCAATTTCCCTGTTGATTCGTCGTCCTCCCGGGCGTGAAGCTTACCCCGGTGACGTATTCTATCTGCACTCCAGACTGCTGGAGAGAGCCGCAAAACTTTCTGATGAAAAAGGCGGCGGCTCCATTACGGCACTGCCTATTATCGAAACACAGGCAGGTGACGTATCCGCTTATATCCCCACCAACGTTATTTCCATCACTGATGGTCAGATCTTCCTGGAGAATGAACTGTTCCACTCTGGTGTTATGCCCGCTGTAAACCCGGGTATCTCTGTATCCCGTGTAGGTGGCAGCGCGCAGATTAAGGCAATGAAAAAGGTAGCAGGTACCTTAAAATTGATTTACTCTCAGTATCGTGAACTGCAGGGCTTCGCACAGTTTGGTTCCGACCTGGATGAGGATACAAAAGCTCGTCTGGCAAAAGGCGAAAGAATTGTAGAAGTATTAAAGCAGGATAAGAGTTCTCCTTTAGCGGTAGAAAAGCAGGTTGCTATTTTGTATGCCGTTGTAAACGACATCCTGATGGATGTCGCCGTTGAAGATATTCAGGAATATGAGGCAGAACTGAATGTATTCCTGGATACTGATGTAGAGGCCGTTCAGGTAATGGATACCATCCGTTCTACCAAGGATCTTTCTCAGGAAACCAATGAGGCACTCAAGAAAGTATTGCTGCGCTTCACCAAGGACTTCAATCAGAAGATGGCGAAATAAGTTGTTTCCCATCGGAGAAATTTGAAAAAAAGGAGGACATCCTATGGCTGCCAATATGAAGGCTGTCAAGCTGCGGATCAAAAGTGTCAAGAGTACGATGCAGATCACCAAAGCCATGGAACTGGTAGCAGCCAGCAAGCTGCGCCGTGCCAAGGAACGGGCAGAGAGAAGCAAACCGTATTTTGATATTCTGCATAAAGCGCTGACGGAGATTGCCAATGGCAATATTGATTTTTCTTCTCCCTATGCGCAAAAAGCGAAAAGTGATGTCTGGTGTTATGTAGTAATTGCCGGGGACAGAGGCTTTGCTGGCGGTTACAACAATAACCTCTTTAAGCGCCTGGAAAGCGAGGCAAAAGACAAAGCGTATTGTGTTTTGCCTATTGGCAAGAAGGCTGTAGAATATTGTAAACGCAAAGGTATCACGCTCGTGACGGAAGCATTCTCAGAAGCAGGAGGTATTTCTGTTGCAGATTGCTTTGAAATGGCGAGATTGCTCTGCAGGGAGTATAAAGAAGGCAAGTATGGCCATATTGCCGTTTGCTATACGGAATTTAAGTCTATGATGACACAGATCCCGGATTTGAAGCGTCTGCTCCCTTTGACAGAATTGATCGACAATACGACACAAGAAGAAAAGAAAAATTACGGTCAAATCCTTTATGAGCCTGATAGCAGTCAGGTTTTTGATGTGATTGTGCCGGAATATCTGGCGGGACTGATTTATGGTGCTATGAGCGAGTCTGTTGCCAGCGAATTGGCAATGCGACGCATGACGATGGATGCCGCTACAAAGAATGCAGGAGAAATGATTGAGGAATTGAACCTGTATTATAACAGAGTCCGTCAGGCAGGCATTACCCAGGAGATCACCGAGATCGTTGCCGGTGCGGAAGGCAACTGATTTCCTGCCAAGTCTTTGGAAAGGAGTCATATTTGAGGTATGAGTGAAAAGCATATTGGTAAAGTTGTGCAGATCGTCGGACCCGTTTTGGATATCCGCTTCGAGCAAGACGAACTGCCGCAGCTTTTGAATGCAATAGAAATGGATAACAACGGCAAACGTTTGGTTGCCGAAGTTGCTCAGCAGGTTGGCGACAATGTAGTACGCTGTATTGCAATGAGCTCTACCGATGGTTTGGTGCGTGGTGCAGAAGCGGTAGATACCGGCAGCCCCATCACCGTTCCCGTTGGTGAAAAGTGTCTGGGCAGAATTTTCAATCTGCTGGGTGAACCCGTAGATGAAATGCCCGCTCCCGAAGACTGCGAAAGATGGAGCATCCATCGTCCCGCACCTTCTTACGAGGAACAGGTTCCCGCAACGGAAATTCTGGAAACCGGCATTAAAGTCGTTGACTTGATCTGCCCTTACGCAAAGGGTGGTAAGATCGGTCTGTTCGGCGGTGCTGGCGTAGGTAAAACCGTATTGATCATGGAACTGATCCACAATGTAGCAACTGCTCACGGCGGTTTGTCTGTATTTACCGGCGTAGGCGAAAGAACCCGTGAAGGCAACGACCTTTACAACGAAATGAAAGAAAGCGGCGTTATCAAAAAGACCGCTTTGGTTTATGGTCAGATGAATGAACCCCCTGGGGCTCGTATGCGTGTAGGTCTATCCGGTCTGACCATGGCAGAATATTTCCGCGATGTACAGAATCAGGATGTGCTGCTGTTCATTGATAACATTTTCCGTTTCACCCAAGCAGGTTCCGAGGTATCCGCTCTGTTAGGACGTATGCCTTCCGCTGTAGGCTATCAGCCTACCCTGGCAACAGAAATGGGTACGTTGCAGGAAAGAATTACATCTACCAGAAAGGGATCCATCACATCCGTACAGGCTGTTTATGTACCTGCCGATGACTTGACTGACCCTGCACCTGCAACAACATTCTCTCACTTGGACGCAACCACCGTTCTTTCTCGTGACATTGCAAGCCAGGGTATTTATCCTGCTGTAGACCCTCTGGATTCTACCAGCCGTATCCTGACACCTGATGTAGTAGGTACAGAGCACTACGAGATTGCAAAGGCTGTACAGCAGATTTTGCAGAGATATAAAGAATTGCAGGACATCATCGCCATCATGGGTATGGACGAGTTGTCTGAAGATGATAAGTTGGCCGTTAACCGTGCCCGTAAGATTCAGAGATTCATGTCTCAGAGCTTCTCTGTAGCAGAACAGTTCACCGGTATGCCTGGTCAATATGTTCCGCTGAAGGAAACTTTGAGAGGTTTCAAGATGATTCTGGACGGCAGCTGCGATGATATTCCTGAGAGCTGCTTCCTCTTTGCCGGCACTATTGATGATGTATTCCAGAAGGCTAACATGAAGTAAAGGAGGAAGATATGAATACTTTCCGTTTACAAATTGTTACTCCTGATGGATTGATCTATGATGAGGCTGCAGAGCGTTTGGTTCTGCGCACCATGACCGGTGACTTAGCAATTCTGGCGGGTCATATTAACTATTGTACTGGCGTAGGCATGGGCGAAGCTCGTGTAGTAACCGCAGATGGCACTGTACGCAGAGGTGCTTGTATCGGCGGCATGCTGACAATGGTAGAAAACGAATGCCGCTTGGTTGCTACCACTTGGGAATGGCAGGAAGAAATTGACCTGGAACGGGCCAAAAAATCAAAAGAAAAAGCAGAAAAAGCGCTGGCAGGCGGCGGTCTTTCCGACAAGGAGCAAAAGATCATGGAAGCCAGATTGCATCGTGCGTTGGTTCGTATTGGTGTCAAAGGCGAATAACGAAAAAAAGGAGGTCGAAAGACCTCCTTTTTTATTTGTCATGCAGCACAAAAGGATATTGGAAATACAATTCACAGAGAAAAACAAGAAATAGGATAGAAGAAGCATGATGTGCTGGACTTCCAATCAAAGCTGGATGATATGGAAAGAACCTTGGGAATATTTATTCCATAATAAAAATGGCGTGCGAAAGAGGCTGGAGAAAATGCCAGTTTCCTTTTCTTCTGCCCGCTTGAAGGAGAGTGGAAGAAAGTGCGACAGCTCTGTTTTCCACAGAAAAATATTGCAAATAAAAATGACCGGAATCCTTCCTCAGACAAGGGTTCCGGTCATATTTTTTAAGAATCATCTTCTCAAAGCAAACCGTTTTCTGTTGGAATTTTCAGCTAATCATTTCAGAGCCAATGGAATAGCTTCCCCAACTGCCAAATTCGCCCCAGACAACCTGACAATGGTTCAAATAATAGGCACCCAAAGGTGTACGCCATTTTTCTGCATTAAATTCCAGTACAGGCAGGGAGTAGAACGTATCTTCTTCTTGCTCCACAGGTGTAATCTTGAAGAGCAGGCCATCTTCCCATTGATAAACGGGAGGACCATCATATTCCTCCATATCCACTGGGGATAGATATCCTTGTTCCTTTAGTTGCTCGCGGGTGAGGGTTAAGCTTTCCGCTTCGTGGGAGGTGGCAAAGATCCAAGCAATGGCTGCTTTTTCTCCTTCTGTCAGATCGCCGGGTGCTTGGGATAAATCTACACTTAAGTAGGTGATGCCACCGTTCAGACCACTGTCCTTTTCCCAAAGGTCTTCCAGTACTTGCAGGTATAACCCACACAGATCATAATAGCCGCCACCTGGATTTTCTTGCGAGCCAAGAGAAAAGGCGGAAAGGGAAGCAATATTGCCAAGCTGTGCAGGGAAAGTTTCTTCGATAGTATCATATTGTACTTGTACGGGCATGCCATCTTCTAAGGCAGTGGCGTCCGCAGGTTCACCATCCAGATAAATCGGAACATCTGCCAAAGAGATGGTATAGACCTCAGAAGCAGTTTCTCCTGCCAAAATCAGATTTTCTCCGCTATCTGCCCCATCTACAATGGTGAAACGCTGAGAGAGTGAGGAGTTGGTTGGTGTGTTTTCGGTGGAGTTGGTGCCACAACCTATAAGTGTTAAGACAGAAATACAGCATAGTGTGGTAAGAACTTTTTTCATAGAAACCCTCCTTTTTCCTTTTTTTATCAGACGCACAGGAAAAAGGCTTTGTTCCGAAAAAATGAAAATTACCTTGCCGGAATATTGCCCTGCATTACTAAATTTTAAATGAAAAAAGATGAGACAAGGTTTAAAACAGAAACGTGGAGTTCTTCATAAAGCAGGATAAAATATCTGGAAATGAAAAAACGAGAGGAACCCCATTGACAGGTATAGGAAAATGACATACCATGTTTTCAATAAGTATGAAAAGGATGGTGTTGAAATGTTTCGAGTAGGTTCCGGTTATGATGTACACCGGTTAGTGGAAAATAGAAAACTGATTTTAGGCGGTGTGGAAATACCTCATCATTTAGGACTGTTAGGTCATTCTGACGCAGATGTACTGCTGCACGCCATAATGGATGCCCTTTTGGGTGCTGCTGCCTTAGGTGATATTGGAAAACATTTTCCTGATACTGCAGCGGAATATAAAGACGTTTCCAGCATAAAATTATTATACGCCGTGAAAGACTTGATTTTTGAAAAAGGATACGATATAATCAATATCGACGCAACAGTCGTTGCACAACGTCCCAAGCTGGCACCTTTTATCCCACAGATGCGGGAAAATATCGCGGAAGCTTTACATCTGGATCTGGATCAGGTCAGTGTGAAAGCAACTACAGAAGAAGGATTAGGCTTTACTGGGACAGAGGCAGGAATTTCCGCGCAGGCGGTTTGCCTGCTGCAAAAACATTAAGAAAAAAGTGATGATGGAAAAGAGTACTTCTTCATCGCCCGCCAGAGAGAGATGGCCATGGTGCGGGTCTGCGAAAGAGAAGCGAATATTTTTTCAGAAAAATGGGCGTTTCTTTGGCGTAGATGCAAGATACATGGGTGCGAGCCGTTTTAGGGTATAGAGAAGAAGGAAGTGCGTTCCTGAACTGACATGGCGAACATGAGACAAGGGTTTTGTCGCATCAGGTAGCTGTGTTCCGTTGACAGCGTTATCGTCGAAAGAGAGAGATCTTTTCCTATGGGAAATGTCTAAGATAAAGTGGAACCGCGGAGCTGCAGCTTCGTCTTTATGGTGCTTATTTGAGAGTGCCGAAAGACGGAGCTTTTTTTATTGTAAATCCCACGTCCATTTTACGGCTTTTACGGCTGTTTCCTGCATCAGGCGCCTTCATCAGCAGAAACTTTTGAGTGGTTTGTAAGTCACTCAAAAGAGCAAATGGGCATATTTCATGTTAGAAAAAAGAAGTGTCAGGAGGTAAAAGCTTCATGGGAGTATGGAAAAAATTAAGGCATAACTGGAAGGAAATGGTGGAAGTTACAAAAGAGAAAGATCCGGCGTTTTATATGGCGGTAGAGGTTTTTCTTTACCCTTGTTTTTGGGCGATTATCAATCACCGGGTGGCCCACTGGCTTTATAAGAAGCACCATTTGATTTTAGCGCAGATTATTTCTAAGTGGACGCGCTTTATCACTGGAATTGAGATTCATCCCGGCGCTACCATTGGGAAGCGTTTCTTCATCGACCACGGTATGGGTGTTGTGATTGGAGAAACTGCGGAGATTGGCAATAACGTGATGCTGTATCATGGTGTGACATTGGGCGGCACTGGAAAACAAAAAGGCAAGCGTCATCCTACCGTAGAGGATAATGTAACCATCGGTGCGGGTACCATTGTCTTAGGTCCTGTCACCATTGGGAAAAATGCAAAAATCGGTGCAGGATCTTTGGTTTTGAAAGACATTCCTGCCAATACTACAGCGGTGGGTTCTCCTGCCCGTGTTGTAAGAAAACACCAGGAAAAATCAGAAGGAAAGAACGAAATAACAGCATAAGAATTATTGTAAAAACACTTGTCAGAAGCGGGAAAAAGAGGATATAATATATTATACTGCGTATCGTATGCAATCCGGTTTTTCCTAGAAAAAACGGAAAAGATAGATCAAGAAAGGAAGGACGAAAAACATGAAAGTTTATAATACATTGACCAGAAAAAAAGAAGAGTTCGTTCCCCTGGAAGAAGGAAAAGTAAAGATGTATGTCTGCGGTCCTACCGTATATGATTATATTCATATCGGTAACGCAAGACCTTATGTGGTCTTTGATACCGTTAGAAGATATTTGGAATATAAAGGTTACGACGTAACTTATGTACAAAATTTTACTGACGTAGATGATAAGATCATCAATCGCGCCAACAAAGAAGGCAAGACCATGGCGGAAATCTCCAACCGTTTCATTGAAGAGGCGCTGAAGGATGCCAAGGGCTTAAATGTGGAGCCTGCCAGCGTACACCCCAGAGTAACGGAAGAAATGGACGGCATCATTGCTATGGTACAGACATTGATCGATAAGGGATATGCCTATGAAGACAAAGGAACCGTTTATTTTGATACGAAAAAATTTGCAGAGTACGGCAAACTGTCTAAAAAGAACCTGGATGAATTGATTGCTGGTGCCAGCGATCGTGTTGCTGTAGACGAGGCAAAACACAATTCTACCGATTTCGTACTGTGGAAACCGAAAAAAGAAGGCGAACCCAGCTGGCCTTCTCCCTGGGGCGATGGCAGACCCGGCTGGCATATTGAATGTTCCGTTATGGCAAAGCATCACTTAGGGGATACCATTGATATTCATGCTGGCGGCGAAGACCTGATCTTCCCTCATCATGAAAATGAAATTGCCCAAAGTGAGGCTGCAAACGGCAAACCTTTCGCAAAGTACTGGCTGCACAATGGTTTTATTACCGTAGATAACGAAAAAATGTCTAAGTCTTTAGGCAACTTCTTTACTGTAAGAGATATTGCAGCACAGTTCCCTTATGAAGTCATTCGTTTCTTTATTCTCAATGGCCATTACAGAAGCCCCATCAATTTCAGTAGAGAATTGATGCAGGCATGTCAGAATGGTTTGGAACGTATTAAGAACTGCCGTAAAGAGATGAAATTCTATCTGGATAACTGCAAGGATAGCGCAATAACGCCAGAAGAAGAGCGTAAACTACCGGAACTGGATGGTTTCCGTGTACAGTTTGAAGCGGCAATGGATGACGATTTTAATACCGCAGACGCTATTTCTGCGATTTATGAGTTAGTGCGTTTTGCCAATATTCAGGTAAAGGCGGAAGCATCTAAGGAATTTGTGCAGAAGATTCAAGATATGATGGATCATCTGTGCGGTGTACTGGGCATTGCAGAAATCGAGGAGGAAGCAGAAACGGATCCCGAAACAGAAAAGATTGAAGCGCTTATTGCGAAACGTACAGAAGCTAAGAAAAATAAGGACTTTGCTGCAGCGGATGCCATTCGTGATGAGCTGGCAGCCATGGGTATTACGTTAAAGGATACCCGTCAGGGCGTACAGTGGTTTCGGAATTAAGAAAAAGCAAGTGCATCAAGAAACGGAGAAGAATGGATGGAAGAATTGGATTTGATTTTGGGTGGAAGCGGGACAGTGGACGTCAAAAGCTTGTCTCCCTTGGTATTGGCTTATGTGGGAGATGCGGTATATGAAATAATGGCAAGGCTATATACCCTTTCCAGCGGCAATCAGCCGGTGAATAAGCTGAACCGTAAAACGAGAGCAGTTGTTAACGCGAAAGCACAGGCAGAAATGTATTTTCGCATTCGTCCGCTGCTTACGGAAGAAGAAGATGCTGTTTTCCATCGGGGACGGAATGCCAATTCCCATACTTCTGCCAAAAATGCAGATATTATTGATTATCGTCATGCAACTGGTTTGGAAGCAGTATTTGGCTACTTGTATCTTTCTGGGCAAAAAGAAAGAGCGGTGGAACTGTTTCGTGCTGGCTGGCAGGTATAAGAAAGCAGGATAGCAAGCCGAAGAGAGGAATTCCCTCACCTCGGCTTTTCGCTGTCCAATGGAAAGAAAGGAGAAGCACTTTGGATAAAAATAGAGCAAATGGAAGACGCCCCATGCCGCAGCGTTCCGCAGCAAATCAGAATTATGCAAGAAAATTAGCCGGAAAAGAAGAAATCACTGATACAGACCGCCGCGGTAAAAAAGAATGGAATGAAAACCAAATGGAAGGCAGAAATGCCATTCTGGAAATTCTGCGCAGCGGCAGAGATGTGGAAAAATTATATGTACAAAAAGGAAATGTGGAAGGTACCATTAAACGCATTGTGGCAATGGCCGCAGAAAAAGGCATTGTCATCCAGGAAGTGAGCCGTCAGAAACTGGATGAAATGAGTCAGACAAAAAATCATCAGGGCATGATCGCCCTGGTCAGTGCCCATGATTATGTGGAAGTGGAAGATATTTTGCGGATTGCAAGAGAAAAAGACGAAGACCCTTTTGTACTGCTGTTAGACGGCATTACAGATCCTCATAATCTGGGCGCTATTCTGCGTACAGCAGAGTGCGCTGGTGTCCATGGCGTGATTATTCCCAAACGCCGCAGTGTAGGGCTGAATGCAACAGTAGGTAAGACATCTGCCGGTGCGTTGGAGTATATGCCGGTGGCACGGGTTACGAACTTGGTACAGACCATGGAGTATTTGAAAAAAGAAGGGCTGTGGATTGCCTGCGCAGACATGAAGGGGCTGGATTACTATGATACAGATCTGGGCGGTCCTCTGGCTTTGGTGATTGGCAGCGAAGGAGATGGTGTCAGCCGTTTGGTAAGAGAAAACTGTGATTTTACAGCTTCTATTCCCATGTATGGCAAAATCTCATCGTTAAACGCGTCTGTAGCAGCGGGATTGCTGATGTACGAAGCGGTTAGACAGAGAAGATTTGGCAAAAACGAATGAGATGCTTATTTCAATTTTGAAAAGAAAGGGGGATTGGCTGTGGCCAGAGAGTTTTTATTGGTAGATGGGTACAATATTATCCACGCTTGGGACGAGCTGCGGGAACTGATGAATACAGTTAGTTTGGAAAGCGCCAGGTTACGGCTGATGGACATCCTTTCGAATTATAAGGGCGTCCACTCTATGACGATTATTTTAGTATTTGACGCCTATTTGGTGAAAGGCAATCCTGGTTCTGTGGAAAAATATCATAATATTTATGTAGTTTATACCAAAGAAGCAGAATTGGCTGACCAATACATTGAACGAGTGGTAAGCCAGATGCCCAGGCACTATGATGTAAAGGTAGCTACCTCCGATGGATTAGAGCAGGTCATCATTTCTGGACATGGTGCGGTACGTATGAGCGCAAGAGAACTAAAGATGGCGGTGGAACAGACAGAACATACCATCAGGCAACAGTATTTACAGAAAAAATCGCCAAAGAATAATCTTCTGGCAGACAATTTAGATGAGGAGGCCAGAAATTGGTTGGAACAAATGCGGTACATGAAGTAAACAGAAGAGAGGCGAAGCCTATGCCCGAAGAATGCAATTTTTCCAAGCTGTCCGATGAAGCATTGGTAGAGAGAGTACAACAAGGAGACCAGGAAGCCCAAAGCTTTTTATTAAATAAATATAAATCCTTGGTGCGTGGAAAATCCAGAGCATATTTTTTGATTGGCGCTGACCGGGAAGATATCATACAGGAAGGCATGATTGGGCTGTATAAGGCAGTACGCGATTATAGCAGCGATAAAAATACCACTTTCCGTTCTTTTGCGGAATTATGTGTCAATCGGCAGATGATTACAGCAATTAAGGCGGCCACAAGGCAGAAACATCAACCTTTAAACAGTTATATTTCTTTGAATCGCCCTGTGTATGAAGAAGATAGTGAACGTACGTATTTGGATGTACTGCAAGGCAATAACTCTGATAGCACCATGGATCCGGAGACACTGCTCATTGGTCGGGAAAACCGCAGCGTTCTGGAAAGCATGATTGCAGAGGATTTAAGTGATTTTGAACGGTGTGTTCTGCAATATTATTTACAGGGAAAAAGTTATTTTGAAATTGCGCAGTATACAAATAAGCCGGAAAAGTCCATTGATAATGCGCTCCAACGGGTGAAAAAGAAAATTGAAAAATTTCTCGAAAAAAGTGTTGACAGGTAACTATCAATATGCTATTATAAACAAGTCGCTGGGACAACAACAGAAACCCAAACGATGTGCTGATGTAGCACAGATGGTAGTGCGTCGCATTGGTAGTGCGGAGGTCACGGGTCCGATTCCCGTCATCAGCTCTCAAAACCGGAGTTCGAAAGAACTCCGGTTTTTTGCTTTCTTATGTAAGTTTGATAAGATACGAACATTGCAATCAAAATATAGAATTCACTTTGTTTTTGATGACATCATGAAAAATCAGGACATACATATCATATAAGATAATAGAAAAAATCCCTCGGATCGTTCAACTGAGGGATTTTTTTAATTGCAAAATTTTCTTATATTACAGATAGTTATTTGTTGTAGAATCCAGCGGGTTCTATTTATTTTTACGGAACAAATGAACAAAAACATGTTTTTTCATGTTACTTCTAAATTTGTTCCTCACAAATTCCAATGACTTTCCCAAAACAAGTTACAGTGGACATAGCGTCCGGTACAATGGGGGAGTAATTGGGATTTAAAGAAATTAACTCCTGCTGTCCTAATTTTTTAATAAAGATATTACCATCCAGTAAAAATAAGCCAATTTCTCCTGGAACAACGTTATTGGTACGCTGGATGAATACGAAATCTCCATCGCAAAATTTTGGTTCCATGCTATCACCGCTGACTTTTACTAAGAAGTCTGCGCCTTTCGGCGGCTTTTGTGTCAGCATAACTGTTTGAAAATGTGCAATATCCATTGCATATTCACCGCAGCCGGCGCTGGCAGGCAGATCGTAGGCATAAGGAATACTATAAAATACAGTTTCTGTTTGCTGTTTTGTACGCAGAAGTTCTTTTTCCAATATTATACGTACCATGTCTTTTCCATAATCGTCTAAAGCGGTATATTGATTCCATAATGTATACTGCTCCAAATTATGAATGTCTGTATGTTTGGTTGTTACATTATTCCAAATACCTAAATACGCATTAACAGCATGTTGCTTTTCCGGGTTTTCCCGATACGCATGAATGACACTTGCTTCTTGATCTGACAAGTCCATAGGAACGGTATCCCATTGCATTCCCATTAAGAAACTAACATTGGTATGCAGTGCTTGCGCAAATTCTTTTAAGCGTTCAATATCTACGGACTTAATGTCTCCGTCTTCATATCGTTTGACAGTAGATTCATGCAGCCCCAATTTCATACCCAACTCTGCCCGTGTAAGCTTCAATTCTTTTCGTTTTGCAAAAATCCGTTTTCCGATTTCTTTTCTTTCATTCTGTTCCATAATATCACTCCATTCCTAATATGATCATACTATATTCTTTCGCATTGCGCAAGAAAAAAGATGGAAAATTTCTTAAAAACTTGCATGATAATATTGACTTAACTTGCGCAAAGTGATATATTAAACTTGCTTAATATGCAAGTTGGAAAAATTTGGTAAATCGTGGTGAGGGGGAGAATATATGACAAGATTAAATGTTTTGAAAGGCAAGATGAGGGAAAAAGGGGAAACTTATGCGTCGTGTGCAAAAGAAATTGGAATCAGTACTACTTCGTTTTGTGAAAAGATCAATGGTAAAAGAAAATTTTCTGTGGAGGAAGCATCCTTGATTGCCCGTTATTTAAAACTATCCGATCAAGAAAAAATTTATATTTTTTTGACATGATAGGTTTTGCTTTGTGGTTCAAATAATCAAACCAGAAAAAACAAAAATTTTTACACAAAAACTTGCACAAAACGAAAGAAAAAATTGCATAAATAGAATGATATTTTAAAACTAAAAAAACCAAAGAGATGGATAAGAAAGGAACCGATTATGTTAGAAGAAAAAAGAATGGATAACGGAAATAGGTCGACAAAGTTTCCGGTTATTTTTGGCAGAGTACAGGCGGAAAAAAACGGTTTGGCAATTGGAAAAAAAGTAATCTATGAAGTTTACACGAGAAGAACAAGAGAGTCAAAAACCGAACATCTTTCCTTACGAAAAACCGGGGTGGTTTGTAATATTTGGAATTGGGGGTTTGTGGTGCGATGGGATTTAGGCGGATGGAAAGAATGTTTTCCTTTTCTGATGATGCACTGGTTTTGGAGCACAGAATTAACCAGAGAGATTGTCTGGCTTACGGATGCGGAAAGTGAAACGAAATGAAAGCAAGATGCTTTTTGACCGGGAGGGAAACGTATGATATTTCTTTTTACAGTAGTAGTAATGGTACTTTTGATTGCATTGGTCATTGCCGGAGATCAAATCCAAAGGCTGGAGCAGGAAAAGCATGATTGGAAGTGCCGCTATTATGCAGCTGCCCAGATTCAGATGTATGAGTCAAGAAATTACATAGACAATTCCAGAAAAGAAAACAAGAATTAAGCGCTTTCGAAAACTTTGCAGAATTAGATTTTGGATAACAGAAAATCTTTTGTAAAAAAACAAAATTAGAACCATTTATCATACCTGTAAAAGAGTTTATTGATGGGGGATTTTTGGGGAAGGAACAGCTGTAATTGTCATACAAAAGAAAACAGGAAGACAGATGGTATCAAAGGGGAGAGAAAATGACATGGGAAATTGTTGCGGGTATGGTAACGCTGCTGGGGTTTGTGATTACCGTAGTAAAAACGGTGATTCCATTAACCAATGCCATCACCCTTTTAACGGAAAAGACGGCAGAGCTATCTTCTAAAATGGAAGATATGGATGAAAAAAAAACAAAAGCACATACGGAATTATGGGCGCACAACAAAGAACAAGATAAAAGGCTGGAAGAACATGCCCAAAGACTGCATGATTTGGATGGGAAGTGAAATAGATGGCAAATAAACGGCGTACAAAAAAGACCTTTACCAAAATTGCAGTGAAATGGATTTTAATTCTTTCGTTATTTGATTTGCAGTTATCCTATCTATTGGCATTTTTAGGCAGAGAAGAAATTGCGGAAGATCTTTCCAGCACGGTCGCGACAGCAATTATTGGGGTAATGTTAGGGTATTTTCTGAAGTCTTTTTTTGAGACACGGGAGGAAGAAAAAAACAAATTAGAACAGGAATGGCGCAATGAACCGCCGGAAGGGGGAAATGCAGGATGATAGATTTGACACCGATTTTTGAGGCATTGATTGGATTAGCGGCAGCATTGATTACCGTATTTTTAATTCCGTATATGAAAAGCAAGTACAATGCCACACAGCAGGAAGAAATTGTAACATGGGTAGAATTTGCCGTACTTGCGGCAGAACAGCTTTATGGCAGCGGCATGGGGCAGGAAAAGAAGGCTTATGTATTGGAGTTTTTAAGACAGCAAGGCTATGCGGTAGATGCCGCAAAGCTGGAAGTACTCATTGAAAGTGCAGTGAAAGCATTGCTGAACAGTGAGGATGTGAAGCAGGATGAATAATACAGAATTCGTACAGTTTGTTGAGGAAAAAATTGGGACAGCCTATGTCTATGGTATGAAAGGCCGGGTAATGACACAAACAGACTACAACTCTTTAAAGAATATGTATGGCGATATGGTATGGGACAGCGATCGTAATAAAATTGGACAAGTTTGCGTGGACTGTTCCGGACTGATCAGTTGGGCAACAGGCATCATTCGAAATTCTCAGGGATATTACAATACGGCGGTAGCGGTGCATCCGATCTCAACCATTGCAAAGGCACCGATTGGCGCAGCAGTTTGGCAGAAAGGACATATCGGGATTTATGCCGGAAACGGGGAATATATTGCAGCCGATGGCAGTGCTTATGGTGTACGCAGAAACAAAGTGGCAAATGCCAGATTTACTCATTGGCTGATCTTGAAAGACATTACATATGTTACACAACAGGGAGATGATGAAGTGGTAGAAAAGAGCAAGATGATTGTGGAAGGACAGGAACTGCCTGTGGAGCGGATTTTAAAAGATGGCAAAAACTATATCCGTATTTCAGATTTAGCGGAAATCATGGGTCTGGAAGTAGGGCATGACAAAGATATTGCTACACTGAATGCAGAGAAAAGTACGTTGGTCATCGATCAGAAAGAAATCTCCGTTAGCCGTATTTTGCTTGCTGGGAAAAACTATATCCGTATTACGGATTTAGCGGAAGCGCTGGAATATGACGTGGATCATCAAGGAAATATTGCGGTTTTGAAAAAGAAAGCATAAAGGAAAAAGGTGGTGATGCCACCTTTTTCTTTTTTAAATTTAGGAAAAGTAATTTACGAAAAAATAGAAAGGATTGTTTTAATAAGCATTTTTATTTCTATAAAATTACTTTTTATCGTAAAAAATTCAATTTCGTTGTATGTCGTGCTGGTGTGCGTGATTTTTTCCAGTTGTGGAAAAAATGCAGATCTCAGTCAAGCGCAAAGGAAAAGTTCTGTTACTTCGGAACAGCCAGACACATTAGAATTTAGGACGGATGGAGTGAAGCGGAAAATAAAGAAACAGCCGTTTTATCCGATGGAATTCTTTTGTTTGATAGGGATCAGAAAACGACAAAAGATGAAGTTATATATAACATAGAAAATGGAATTTTTATATAGGAAATGAAACGAAAAGATGGGATAGTAGAGACAGATATGATCTATGGAACAAAATGAATGGAAGAAGAGATGACATCTTTTGCAGCCATGGCGCTTTTGGATTTGGATGATACGGAATGATTTGTTTGAAAAACTTGGGATGAATCAAGAGACATAGGATATCTTTCAGGCGGAGGGCGCGGTAGGAAGCTATATGCCATTTTCAGTATGGAGAGTAAATTTACCGCTGTTGCAAAATGAAAGGAAGATCCGGTGGGGGTACCATGCAATGGTTTTAAAATGGAGAAGGCGGTTTTCGCTGTCTAAGGGATGATCAACAAAAATTGTATGATATGTTTCTTTAAAAGAAAAAATACTGCACATAAGACAGGAAATGCTTCTCTTTTTGAAAAAAAGTCTTTACATCTGGCTTTTCCTATGGTACTATGAGAAAAACATAAAACCAAGAAGAAAATAAAAGGAGATACAGCTATGCATCAGAATTTTGCTGCAACTGCATACTTTTATTTTTACCGTGTTGATTAGTGTTCCATGTGAATTTTACTGAAAAAGAGACGGTTCTTTTTGGTGCCAATCTTTTGGAAGAAGACGTAAGGGGCTTCGCAGTGAAATTCACTGCGGAGCCTTTTCTTTTTCCCAGAACGTCGTTTTTGAATAAAATCTGTCAAGGAATGAAATAAGGAGGAAATCATATGATCGTTGTATTAAAGCCTAATGTAAAACCGGAACAAATTGAACATTTGAAAGATTGGATTCACAGCTTAAATATTGATACCCATGTTTCCGTAGGTGAAAACCACACCATCATCGGTCTGGTGGGAGATACTTCTGCTGTGGATATTGATTTGATTAACGCTCTGGATATTGTTGAGACTGTAAAACGTATTCAGGAACCCTTTAAGAAAGCCAACCGGAAATTCCATGAAGAAGATGCCGTTATTGATATCAATGGCGTAAAAATAGGCGGCGGTAATTTCCAGATTATTGCAGGTCCTTGCTCTGTAGAAAGTGAAGAACAGATCTGCAGTATTGCCCAGTCCGTAAAAGCATCCGGTGCTGGGCTGCTGCGCGGCGGTGCATTTAAGCCTCGTACTTCCCCTTACGCTTTCCAGGGTTTGCACGCAACGGGTATTGATTTGCTCTTAGAAGCAAAGGAACAGACTGGGCTGCCCATTGTTTCTGAAATTATGAGTATGGAGCATTTGCCCCTGTTTGAGCACGTAGATGTACTGCAGGTAGGCGCAAGAAACATGCAGAACTTTGAAATGCTGAAGGAACTGGGGAAAATTAACAAACCTATTCTTCTGAAGAGAGGGCTTGCCAATACGATTGATGAGCTGCTGATGAGCGCAGAATACATTATGGCAAGTGGTAATGAAAATGTCATTCTTTGCGAAAGAGGTATACGCACCTTTGAAACCAGAACGAGAAACACACTGGATTTATCTGCCATTCCTGTGCTGAAGAAATTGACCCATCTGCCTGTGGTCATTGACCCCAGCCATGCGGGCGGTCATGCTTACTTAGTAAAGCCTATGGCATTGGCGGCAACTGCAGCCGGCGCAGATGGTTTGATGATTGAAGTACACAACAACCCGGAAAAAGCTCTTTGCGACGGTCCGCAGTCCTTGACACCTGCCGCGTTCGCAGAAGTAGCGGATCTGGTATTTAAAATCAGACCTTACGCCTGCACTTACAACGAGAAGATTTAAGGTGAGAAAGGAGCGGCAAAAGCAATGAAAATCGGTGTAGTTGGTTTAGGACTGATCGGCGGTTCCATGGCAAAAGCAGTAAAATACAGAACAGAACATGAAGTATTCGGCTGGGATATTTCCCAAGTGGTGCGTGCCAGTGCCAGATTGGTGGAAGCGGTAGATGACTTTTTACCGGAAGGCGGCGATCCGGAAGGCTGTGATATGGTCATCATTGCCCTTTATCCGGAAGCAACGGTAGAATATGTGAAAAAATATGCAGATCGTTTCAAAAAAGGTGCAGTTGTGATTGATTGCAGCGGTGTAAAGCGTGCCGTTTGCAGACCATTGGAACAGGTAGCAGCAGACCATGGATTTACATTCTGTGGCGGACACCCTATGGCAGGCGTAGAGCGCAGCGGATTTAATTACTCCAGAGCCGATATGTTTGACGGAGCCACCATGATTGTGACTCCTTACACCGGTACGGATATTGCGCTGATGCATGAGCTGGGCAAGTTTTTCCAATCTTTGGGCTTTGCCAAGATGCAGGTGGCAACGGAAGAAGAACATGACCAGATGATTGCCTACACTTCCCAGTTAGCCCATGTAGTCAGCAGTGCTTACATTAAAAGCGAATTATCTCCTCACTTTAAAGGCTTTTCTGCCGGCAGTTTCCATGATATGACCCGTGTGGCAAAGCTGAATGAAAAGATGTGGACCGAACTGTTTTTGGATAACCAGGATTTCCTTTGCCAGGAAGTAGATGGCTTGATTGAAAGACTGCAGGCATACAGCAAGGCGCTTCATGAACGGGACGCTGAAACGCTGTGCAAGCTTTTGAAAGACGGTAAGGAAAAAAGAATTGCCGTAGACGAGATCAAATCCTTTGAATAAGGAGGAAAAGTCATGAAGTGTGTAAAAATTGAAACGGCACAGCCTTATGATGTACTTATTGGCAGAGGTATTTTGCCTACATTGGGAGAAGAAGTCAAAAAACGGGTGGCTCGCTGCAAGGCTGCTATTGTAACAGACAGCAATGTAGCGCCGTTATATGAAAAAAAGATAGAGGAATCTTTGCGGGCAGCAGGTTTTGAGACTGTTTCCTTTGTTTTTCCTGCCGGAGAAAGCAGCAAATGCCTCCAGACTTTGGGGCAGCTGCTGGAATTTTTAGCGGAAGAAGGCGTGACCAGACAGGACATTATCGTTGCCTTAGGCGGTGGCGTGGTAGGCGATTTGGCAGGCTTTGGCGCTGCTATTTATCAGAGAGGCATTCCTTTTGTACAGGTACCCACTACATTCCTAGCGGCAGTGGATTCTTCCGTAGGCGGAAAAACAGCTATTGATTTGGCGGCGGGAAAAAATATGGCAGGTGCATTTTACCAGCCTAAATTGGTGTTATGCGATGTGGATACCTTGCAGACGCTGGATGCGGATACTTTTGCAGATGGTACCGCAGAAGTGTTGAAATATGGTGTCATTGGAAACCGGGAACTTTTTGATCTGGTGGCAACGGGACATTTTCAGGATCAGCTGGAAGATGTCATTGAAACCTGTGTGAAAATGAAACGGGATATTGTACTGGAAGACGAACGGGATACAGGGGCAAGACAGGTGCTTAATCTGGGGCATACCTTAGGTCATGCTATAGAAAAGAAAAGCGGATATACCATCTCCCATGGACATGCCGTTGCAGCAGGACTGGCACTCATTGGCCGTATCGCGGAACAGCAAGGCATTGCTAAAGAGGCGTTATTTGCGCCCATTTGTCAGGGACTGAAAGCCAACGGACTGCCTTGTGCCACACAATATAGCGCGAAGGAACTGGCAGAAGGCGCTTGCTTTGATAAAAAACGGAAAGGCAATGAAATTCTTTTTGTTTTTCCGGAACGAATTGGAACATGTATCTTGAAAAAAGTACCGTTGGATGCAGTGGAAAATATGGTGCGTCCCGCATTGGAAAAGGATGGAACAGCATGAAAATAAAAATTGGAACAGCCACACTCAACGGTATGGCAGAAGGTATATCTTCTAAATCCGATGCCCATCGGTTACTGATTGCAGCGTCACTGGCAGATGGAGAAACAAAACTGCATCTGCGTGGTACTTCTGCGGATATTTTGGCAACGCAAAACTGCCTGATGGCATTGGGGGCTCAAATCAGTTACAAAGAGGATACCATGACTATACTTCCTGTGGATAAAAAAAAGGTGAAGACGATACCTTTGCTGGACTGCAAAGAAAGCGGTTCTACCCTGCGGTTTCTGCTGCCGGTGGCGGCAGTGCTGGGCGGCGGCGCGCAGGTGGTAGGTTCAGGACGACTGCCGGAAAGACCGATCGATACCTTGGTAGAATTATTGAAAAGCCATGGCTGCAAAGTGGAGGGGGAGAAACTACCCCTCTCTATGGCAGGTAAATTAACTGGCGGCAGTTTTTCTCTGCCGGGCAATATCAGCAGCCAATATATTACAGGTCTGCTTTTTGCACTGCCGTTGGCAGAAGAAGACAGTGAAATCATATTAACCACGCCTTTGGAGTCTAAAAGCTATGTGGAAATGACCATGCGTACACTGGAAAAATTCGGTATTACGTTGGAAGTTCTCATGGACGAAGGGAAAAAAGAAATAATGGGCTGGAATATTCCCGGCAGACAAAGTTACCATACACCGGGAGAAGTAACGGTAGAGGGTGACTGGTCTAATGCTGCATTTTGGCTGGCGGCAGGTGCCGCAGGAGACGGCATTGTAGGATGCAGTGGTCTGGAAGTGGCATCCAGTCAAGGCGACCGCCATATTTTGCAGATTTTGGAAAACATGGGCGGATATTATGGTGTAAATCCTGACGGCATTGCCTTTTGGCGGACCACTTTACAGGGTGTAACGTTAGATGTGTCCCAGGTGCCGGATTTACTGCCGATTTTGGCAGTGGTAGCAGCAAAAGCGCCGGGAAAGACCACATTTTTTAACGGCAAACGGTTACGCCTGAAAGAGTGTGATAGATTGTCTGCCATGACAGACTGCTTGCGGCGTCTGGGTGTGCAGGTAGAAGAAAGAGAAGACGGACTGGTGGTTCATGGCGGTACACGCCAGGAAATAAACGGACCAGTAGAAGTGTCTTCTTATGGCGACCATCGCATTGTGATGGCAATGAGTATCGCTGCTGCGGTACTTCATCAGGAAATTATCATCGACGGAGCAGAAGCAGTGGAGAAGTCTTATCCCACATTCTTTGATATGTTCCGTCAGTTAGGAGGAGAAGCGAATGTCCTCTAAATTTGGTGAGAAAATACAAATAACTATCTTTGGGCAGTCCCATTCCGAAGCCATCGGCGTTGTGATCGATGGACTGCCGGCGGGAGAGGCCATTGATTTGGAGCGGGTGCAGGCTTTTTTAGAGAGACGGGCACCGGGACGGGCGGATTATGCGACGCCCCGAAAAGAAGGAGATCAGGCAAAAATTCTTTCCGGTTTGTTTGAAGGAAAGACTTGCGGCGCTCCATTGTGCGCCATCATTGAAAATACCAATACCCGTTCCAAAGATTATGAGCGAAATATTCCCCGACCGGGACACGCAGACTTTACCGCATGGGAGAAATATGCGGGTGCCAACGACTATCGCGGCGGAGGGCATTTTTCCGGCAGACTAACGGCGCCGCTATGCTTTGCCGGCGCAGTATGTTTACAGATTTTGGAAAGACAGGGCATTCACGTAGGAGCCCATATTGCTTCCATTGGCGAGGTAAAGGACGAGCTGTTTGATGAGGTGGAACTTTCTGAAACAATGCTGCATCAGGCTGCTGCGCATCCTTTCCCTACCCTTTCCGAAACGGCAGGAGAAGCCATGCGGCAGGTGATTGCCCAGGCGAGAATGGAACAGGACTCTGTAGGCGGAGTGGTAGAAGGTGCTGTCATTGGGCTTCCCGCTGGGCTGGGCGAGCCTATGTTTGATGGGGTGGAAAGCCGTTTAGGCGCGCTGCTTTTTGCCATTCCTGCGGTAAAAGGCGTGGAATTTGGCGCAGGCTTTGGTGTGGCGCAGATGCGTGGATCAGAAAATAATGATCCTTATTATTATGATAAAGCTGGTCAAGTGCGGACACGTACAAATCACCACGGCGGGGCTTTAGGCGGAATTACTTCCGGCATGCCTTTACTGACCAGATTGGCATTTAAGCCTACACCGTCCATTTCTCAGCCTCAGGAAAGTATTATCTTTGGGGAAAAAAGAGATACAGAACTATGTGTGCATGGACGTCATGACCCTTGTATTTTACCCCGGGCAGTACCGGTGGTGGAAGCAGCTTTGGCAATTGGCGTATTAGATATGCTCTGTATTGCGGGGAAATATAAAAAAGTTTGAACTAAAGAAGGTAAATCACTGCAACGCGTGGCAAGGAGGGGAAAACCTATGGATTTACAAGAAGTCAGACAGGAAATCAATACCATTGATGAGCAGTTAGTGGATTTATTTGTACGGCGGATGAAAGCCAGCGCGGCAGTTGCCGCGGCGAAAGCGGAAAAAAATCTCCCTGTTTTAGATAAAAAAAGAGAACGGGAAGTGGTACGAAAAGCCATGGAACGCAGCGGAGAGGATTTTGAAACTTACACCAAAAGTTTATATGATACCATTTTTGATTTAAGTAAGAGTTATCAGTCTGGCATTTTAGCCCAAGAAAACCAGCTGACCAAAGAGATTCAAGAAAAAATTGGTCAGACAGAGCAGGTTTTTCCCAGCAAAGCTGTAGTGGCATGCCAGGGGATAGAAGGTTCCTATGCAGAACAGGCTTGCGAAAAATTATTTGCCTATCCCAATATTATGCATTTTCGGAATTTTGAAAGTGTTTTTCAGGCTGTAGAAAGCGGACTGTGTCAGTTTGGTATTTTACCCATTGAAAACAGTTCTGCCGGTTCCGTTTCTGCGGTGTATGATTTAATGATGGAGCATCAGTTCTATATTGTTAGAAGCACCAGACTGCATATTAACCACGCTTTACTGGTAAATCCCGGTACGAAATTTAGCGATATTCAAGAAATTGTTTCTCATGAACAGGCAATCCAGCAGTGCAGCAATTTCCTGAAGGATCATGATAATATCAAAGTAACCAGCTATGCCAATACAGCTGCGGCTGCAAAATTTGTGGCAGAAAGCGGCAGAAAAGATATCGCGGCGATTGCTTCTCCTGACTGCGCTGCTCTTTATGGGCTGATAGAACTGGAAGAAGGCATTCAGAATAATCAGAATAACTATACCCGCTTCATCTGCATTACGAAGGATATGACTTTCTATGGCGGTGCAAACCGCATCAGCCTGATGCTGACACTGCCCCATAGACCCGGTTCTTTGCATGAGATGCTGGGGAAAGTTTCTGCCCATGGTTTGAACTTATCTAAACTGGAAAGCAGACCCATGCCGGGCAAGGATTTTGAGTTCCGTTTCTATTTTGACTTGGATGGTACTGTTTTCCGCCAGGATGTGGTGACGCTGCTCAAAGAAATGGAAGCTTCTGCGGAAAGCATGACGTTTCTTGGATGTTACAGTGAGGAGTGATGGACATGAAAATACTGGTGTTAAATGGTCCCAATTTGAATATGCTGGGCATTCGGGAAAAACAGATTTATGGAACGGAAACCTATGGAGATCTGGTCAACTATGTACAGCAGGCGGCAAAAGAAGCAGGTGTAACATGTGAAGTTTTTCAGTCCAACAGTGAAGGTGCTTTGGTAGACCGTATTCAACAGGCGTACTTTGATGAAACAGATGCCGTTGTCATTAACCCCGCTGCTTATACCCATACCAGTGTAGCCATACTGGATGCGCTGAAAGCTGTGATGCTTCCCGCTGTGGAAGTGCATTTATCTGATGTGAGCCAAAGAGAAGATTTCCGTCAGATTTCTTATGCCCGTCTTGCTTGTGAAAAAACAGTGATGGGAAAGGGGTTTGCTGGGTACAAAGAAGCAATTGATTATCTGGCAGAAAAGTACGGTAAATAAGTAAGAAGAACTGCCAAGGACATTTTCATTAGAAAAAATATTGCTGGAGTTCTTGCAACGGAAAGGAATTCCAGCAATTCTATTTTGCGGGATTTTTCCTTATGAAGATAGAAAGTACAGCTTCCCTTAAAAAACACGAAATAAGAAAACTAATATTTTCTCAGGGAGAACCTGCTTGCAATCGTTCTTTTTTGTATCACAGTATGAAAAATTGGGTACATTTTTTCTTGACGAAGGAAAAATGCTGCGTTACCATAAAACGTGGATAAGATACGTAAGAAACGGGGGAAAGGTATGTTTGGTGTCATTGTCAATACATTAGGTGTTGTAATCGGCAGCATTGTGGGGCTATTACTGAAAAGGGGAATTCCGGAGCGGATTTCTTCCGCGATGATGAAAGCATTGGGACTTTGCACGGTTTACATTGGAATTTCTGGGGCTCTTTCTGGACAAAACACATTAGTGCTCATCCTTTCTATGACAGTAGGTACTGCAATTGGAGAAGGGCTTGACTTAGACTATCACCTCAATCATGCCGCCAATGCCGTTGAGCAGCGTTTTCATAAGCCGGAAGCAGGTAAGGTAAGCATTGCGGAAGGATTTGTGACAGCTTCCATTATTTTCTGTATCGGCGCTATGACCATTGTAGGTTCCTTACAGGCTGGATTGACAGGTAATCTGGAAATGCTGATGACCAAGTCGGTATTGGATACGGTTTCCGCTGTGATTTTTGCTTCCTCTATGGGCATTGGCGTGCTGTTAGCAGGCGTTTTCGTGTTGCTTTTTCAGGGAGGCATTGTTTTACTGGCACAGTTTGTAGCGCCGGTGTTTACGGATTTTGTCATTGCAGAAATGACTTGCGCAGGCTCTGTGGCGATTTTAGCATTGGGTTTGAATTTAAGCGGGATTACCCATTTTAAAATAATCAATTTCCTTCCAGCAGTGTTTTTGCCTATTTTGTTATGCCCTCTTTTTACTATGCTGGGGATTGCCTGAGAGCATTTTTCACGGAAAAAGAAGGAAAAAAGCTGTTTTTTCCCGGAGAAAAGTATTGCATTTGCAGGGGTTATTTGGTATAATTCTATCGTATGAATAATTCGTCGGTGAAAGAGTGGGTCATGACCCACTCTTTCTTGTTACATCCTGAAAAAAGAATCGAGGTGTTTGGAGTATGGCAAAGGGAAGTAATACAGAAACGAGAGTTCTTCCTTTGGTTCTGCCTATTGTGGAAGAAATGGGATTGGAACTGGTAGATCTGGAATTTGTGAAAGAAGGTGCCAACTGGTATCTGCGTATTTATATTGATAAAGAAAATGGTGTGGACATCAACGATTGCGAAGCAGTCAGCAAAGCGGTAGAAGCGAAGCTGGATGCGGAAGATCCCATTGAACAGGCGTATGTGCTGGAGGTTTCTTCTCCCGGACTGGATCGCCCTCTGAAAAAAGAGGAAGATTTTGCCCGTTTTGCGGGAGAAATCATTGATGTCAAACTGTATCAGGCAATGAATGGCAAAAAAACGCTGGAAGGTAAGCTCATTGGTTTAGAAGATGGCGTGATTGTAATGGAAGAAGATGGAAAAGAAGTGCGGATTTCCAGAAAAGATGCAGCGGATGTCCGTCTTGCGGTAATATTTTAAGAGAAAGTTGAAAGGAAGGTAATCAGAAAATGGATAGACAGGAATTCATCGAAGCACTGAACCTGATTGAGAAGGAAAAGGGCATCGATAAGGAAATTATTTTTGAAGCCATTGAGGCATCTTTGATTTCCGCTTGTAAGAAAAATTTTGGCGCGGGTCAGAATATTAAAGTTACTATTGACCGTGAGACTGGCGCTGTAGCTTGTTATGCAGAAAAAACAGTAGTAGAAGAAGTTACGGATTCCCTCAATGAAATGACACTGGATGAAGCCAGAGTATTGAATCAGAATTATCAGCTGGGCGATGTAGTGGATTTGGAAGTAACGCCCAAAGACTTCGGAAGAATTTCTGCGCAGACTGCAAAACAGGTTGTGGTACAGAAATTTAGAGAGGCAGAGCGGGAAATTCTTTACAACCGCTATGTAACTAAGGAAAAAGAAGTGGTGACTGCCATTGTACAGCGGAAGGAAAGACGCAATGTGATTGTGCAGCTGGGCAAGATGGATGCCATCCTTCCTGCCAATGAGCAGATCCCTTTTGAAAAGTATAATTTCAATGACCGCATTAAAGTATATGTAATGGAAGTAAAACAGACCACCAAGGGTCCTCAGATCTTTGTTTCCAGAACGCATCCGGAATTGGTAAAACGTCTCTTTGAGCAGGAAGTACCGGAAATCCATGATGGTACTGTAGAGATTAAGAGCATTGCCAGAGAAGCAGGCAGCCGTACCAAGATTGCGGTATATTCTAAGAACGTGAATGTAGATGCGCTGGGTGCTTGTGTTGGTCAGAATGGTTACCGTGTGAATGTAATCGTAGAAGCGCTGGGCGGTGAAAAAATTGATGTCATCAACTGGAGCGATGACCCCAAAAAGTTTATTGCTGCTGCGTTAAGCCCTTCTAAGGTAGTGGCAGTTGCACTGGATGAAGAAGAAAAGAGCGCGCGTATTGTGGTACCGGATCATCAGCTGTCTCTGGCAATCGGTAAGGAGGGCCAGAATGCAAGACTGTCTGCAAAACTGACTGGCTGGCGCATCGATATCAAGAGTGAAACCCAGGCAAAGGGCACTGACTTTTTAGAGATTAAGAAAAACAGTACCGCAGAAACCCAGAAAGAAGAAGTGCATGACTTTGCAGACAATCTTGTAGAAACGGCAACAGAAGAAACTGAAGCATAATCCAAAGGGGGAGTTATCATGAAACAAAGAAAAATTCCCCTGCGTAAATGTACTGGCTGCCAGGAAATGAAAGACAAACGGGAGTTGATCCGCATTGTAAGAAACGATGCCGGTGAGTTTTCCCTGGACAGAACTGGCAAAAAGCCGGGCAGAGGTGCATATATCTGTCCTAATCCGGAGTGCTTGGCAAAGGCACAGAAGTCTAAAGGATTAGAGCGCTCTTTTAAAGCACCCATCCCAGCTGAAGTTTATGCCGCATTACAGAGCGAACTGGAGGCGGAAAGCCATGCGTAAGGTCTATAGTCTACTGTCTTTATGCAAAAAGGCAGGTAAGCTTGCATGTGGGGAATTTCAGGCAGAGCAGGCGGTAAAAGGCGGAAAGGCTTATTTAATTCTTTATAGCAGCGACGCAGGAGAAACGACGAAAAAAAAGTTCCGCAATGCTGCGGTTTTTCGCGGTGTTTGCTGCCTGGAAGCAGGAGACAAAGCGGACTACGGCAGAGCAGTGGGCAAAGAGGAAATTTCTGTTCTGGCGGTCTTGGATCAAGGTTTTGCAGAAAAACTGCAAAAGTTGGTACAAGAAACGCAGACAGTATAACCAGAAAAATTAGATGATATGAAATAGATGAAACAGTGAAAATAAAATAGAAAGCGGAGGTGCAGCCAATGTCGAAAATTCGTATCTATGAGTTGGCAAAGCAGTTGGGCATTGCCAATAAAGAATTGATGGGGAAATTAAAAGATTTCGGGATTGAGGCGACCAGCCATATGAGTATGCTTAATGAGGAGGAAAGTGCGAAAGTTACTGCATTTTTTAAACCTCAAAAGGCAGAAGAAAAAACAGTAAACGCGCAGGAGAAAAAGCCTGCACAGGAGACGACGAAAGAACATAACCGAAAGCCTGCGAACGAAACTAGAAATGCATCCAAGAACCAAAATGCGGGACATCATCGTCAGGAACGTCAGGGTGAAGAGAAAAAATCTTCTGGGTTCCAGCGTCCCAATGACAACCGTTCTGGAGAAAAAACTGGATTCAATCGTCATAACGATGAGCGCAAACAGAGCAATCGTCCCAATGATAATCGTTCCGGTGAGAGACGGCAGAACCAGAATAATGCGCCTCACCTGATGGGAGAGAGCCGTTCTGCCAATGCAGGACAGAACCGTAGAAATGAAGGGCATTTCGACCGCAACCACGGCAACGCGGACAGAAATGACCGCAGAAACAATGACAGAGCCGATCGCAACGAGCGCAGTGACAGAAACAACGATAGAAGAAATAATTACAATAATACTGGAAAGCCCAATAAAAATGGAAAGGGCAGCCAGAATAATAGGCAGCGGGAAGATCCTATGGAAAGAAGACGTAGAGAGCGGGAAGAGGCAGAAGCAAGAAAAGCGCAGGAGGCGGCAAAGACCGCAGAAGCAATGGCAAATGCGGAGCCTGAGATCAAGCAGGTGCCTGTGAATCTGACAGTAAAAGAACTGGCTGAAATCCTGCACAAGAAAGGCTCCGAGCTGGTAACCATGCTGATGAAGAAAGGCATGATGCTCAATATCAATGCGGCATTAGACTTCGATACCGCTTCTGAAATTGCAGAGCAGTACAATGTTATTCTGGAGCAGGAAGAAGAAAAAGATATTATTGAGACTGTTTTCGGTGATCAGGATCAGCCGGATGCAGAAGAAGATCTGAAGGAACGTCCTCCTGTTGTAGTCGTTATGGGACACGTTGACCATGGCAAAACATCCCTGCTGGATGCTATCCGTCACAGCAATGTAACGAAGGGAGAAGCCGGCGGCATTACCCAGCACATCGGTGCCTATACCGTACAGATCAATGGCAAGCCCATTACTTTCCTGGATACACCTGGACATGAAGCATTTACTGCCATGCGTATGCGTGGTGCACAGGTAACGGATATCGCCGTGCTGGTTGTTGCGGCAGACGATGGTGTAATGCCTCAGACCGCAGAAGCAATTAACCACGCAAAGGCTGCTGGTGTAGAAATCATTGTTGCCATCAATAAAATGGATAAACCTTCCGCAAATCCGGAAAGAGTAAAACAGGAATTGGTAGAATATGGTTTGCAGGCAGAAGACTGGGGCGGCGATACCATTTGCGTACCTGTTTCCGCAGTGACCAAAGAGGGAATTGACCAGCTGTTGGAAATGATTACTCTGGTTGCAGAAATGAAAGAATTAAAGGCAAATCCCGACCGTCCTGCAAGAGGTGCCATCATCGAAGCAAAGTTGGATAGAGGCCGCGGTCCTGTAGCTACTGTTTTGGTACAAAATGGTACCTTACAGGTAGGTGATCCTGTCGTAGCTGGTGCTGCCTATGGTAAAATCCGCGCTATGACCGATGATAAGGGCAGACGGGTAAAGAAGGCGGGTCCTTCTACACCTGTAGAGATTTTGGGTCTTTCGGAAGTACCTTCTGCTGGTGATACTTTCTATGTAGCAGAAAGTGAAAAGCAGGCAAGAATGGTAGCAGAAACCATTGTGGCAAAGAATCGTGAAAACCTCATTCGGGAAACCCCTCAGAAAGTTTCTCTGGATGACCTGTTCTCTCAAATTCAAAGTGGTACCATGAAGGAATTGAATATTGTAGTAAAAGCAGACGTACAGGGTTCTGTAGAAGCAGTACGCCAGAGCTTAGAGCGTCTAAGCAATGAGGAAGTGCGCGTATGCATCATCCATGGCGGTGTAGGTGCCATTACCGAAAGCGACGTTATGCTGGCTAGTGCGTCCAATGCCATTATCATTGGTTTTAACGTGCGTCTGGAACCTGCTGCAAAGACATTTGCCGATGCAGAAAAAGTAGATGTACGACTGTATCGTGTTATCTATAACGCCATTGAAGATGTATCCGCAGCGATGAAAGGTATGCTGGATCCCGTTTTCGAAGAAAAAGTCATCGGTCATGCAGAAATCCGTCAGCTGTTTAAAGCTTCCGGCGTAGGTACCATTGCTGGTGCCTATGTAAAGGATGGTAAATTTACCAGAAGCGCACAGGTGCGTATTTTGCGTGACAATATAGTGGTTTACGAAGGCGAACTGGAAAGCTTGAAGCGCTTTAAGGACGATGTAAAAGAAGTAACTGCAGGCTTTGAATGCGGCTTTGTTTTCAAGAAGTATAATGATATTAAAGAAGGCGACTGGGTAGAAGCTTTTGTAATGGAAGAAATCCCCAGAACATAAGCCTTTTTCGTAAGACAGGAATTGGAAAATTCCATTTGCAGCCGGCGCTTTCTTTTTTTGGAAGGCGCCTTGGCGCAAAGCGGAGGTGAAACCATGAAAAGCAACACAAGAATTGGCAGAGTAAATGATGCCATCTTTAAAGAAATGTCTCAGATCATCCGGGCAGAACTGAAAGATCCCAGAATTAGTGCCATGACCAGTGTCATTCGTGTGGAAACGACCCCGGACTTGAAGTACTGTAAGGTATATGTGTCCGTATTTGGCGGTGCGGAGGAAAAGGCTTCCGTTATGAAAGGACTGAAAAATGCCAATGGCTTTATCCGCAGACTCATTGCCCAGCGGGTAAATTTACGCATTACACCGGAATTGATCTTTAAACTGGATGAGTCTGCAGAATATGCAGTACACATGGACCAGTTAATGGCGCAAATTACGCAGGAACGTCTGCAAAGAGAAGGTGTTTCTGAAGAAGAAGCACTGGATGAAGAGAAAGACGGTGAAGCCGATGAAAGGGAATGATACCATCTCTTGTATGCAGGAAGCATTGCTTCGCCATGAAAAGATCTGTATTGCAGGGCACAGCAACCCGGATGGCGATGCCATTGGGGCATGCCTTGCGCTGGGTCTTTCTTTACAGAAAGCAGGCAAAAAAGTAACGGTATTGCTGGAGGATTTTGCCAAGAAGTATGATATTTTGGAAGGCAGAGAATTGATTGGTGAGCCCAAAGAAGCACCGGAACTATTTGTGGTGCTGGATTGCGGCGGCGTAGATCGCCTGCCTGCGTTTGCCCGCCACTGGATGGAACAGGCAAGACTTACCCTACAGGTGGACCATCATACCAGTAATCCGTATTTTGCCCATTTTAATTTAGTAGAAGAAGAAGCTTCTTCTACCAGCGAGATTATTTATATGATTTTGCGCAATGAATTTCCCATTGACCGGCGGATTGCACTGAATTTGTATGCTGGATTGATTTACGATACCGGTGCCTTCCATCATACATGTACAGCGCCTTCTACACTGCGTATAGCAGGGGAACTGGTAAGTTATGGCTTTGATTTTACAGCAGTGTATGACCGGTTCTTTAATGAAAAATCCTTTGGTGAGACTAAGGCTTTGGCAAAAGGCATTGATCATGCAGAACGCTACTTTGATAATAAATGTGTTTTGTCTACACTGACAGCACAGGAAGTAAAGGACTGCGGCTGTACATCCAAAGAACTGGACGGTATCATTGCTGCACTCAATAACATTCAGCAGATAGAAGTAGCCTGCTTTTTATACGAGCGGGAATCTGGTGAAATCAAGGGCAGTTTCCGTGGAAAAGGAGACTGGGACGTATGCGCTTTGGCGCAGCAGTTTGGCGGCGGCGGTCATGTGAAAGCTGCCGGATGCACCTTCCAGTGTTCTTTGGAAGAGGCTAAGAAGCAGGTGCTGGATGCCATTGGCGCGGTGGTTCACGCGAAATCAGAATTACATTGAGGTGCAGTATGGACGGAATTGTCAATGTTTATAAAGAAAAAGGCTTTACTTCCCATGATGCAGTAGCCGTAGTGCGCAAGTGCCTGCATATCAAGCGGGTTGGGCATACCGGTACATTGGATCCGGATGCGGAAGGCGTACTGCCCATTTGTGTAGGAGAAGCCACTAAATTGGCAGATTATATCATGAATGGGAAAAAATCCTATCGCGCCATGCTGCGATTGGGCATTACCACCACAACGGAAGACGCTTCTGGTGAAGTAGTGGAAGAAAAGCCGGTTTCTGTGACAGAAGCGCAAGTGAGAACGGCAGCGGCATCTCTGGTGGGAGAGAGAATGCAGATACCGCCCATGTATTCCGCCATTAAAGTCCATGGAAAGAAACTTTATGAACTGGCACGGGAAGGAAAAGAAGTAGAGCGGAAAGCCAGAAAAGTGACAATTTATGCGATTCGTCTGCTGCGCTTTCTGCCGCCGGATCGGGCAGAACTGGAAATTGACTGCTCAAAAGGCACTTATATTCGTTCTCTTTGCCGGGAAATGGGAGAAATTCTGGGCTGCGGCGGACATATGGAGTCTTTGCTGCGTACGGCAACAGGGCAATTTCATCTGGAAAATGCCATCACCCTTGCCGCATTGCGCCAAAAGGCGGAAGAAGGCAAGCTGGAGGAAGTGCTGATTCCCATGGAAAAAGCGCTCTCTGATTATCCGCAGGTAACGGTGGATGGCTCCATGACGAAACTGCTCCATAATGGCGGCAGAATTCCCCTTCGCTTTGCGTCCAGCGACCGCACCATAAAGGTGGGGAATACCGTGGTAGTATTTGATAGCGCTGGTGTATTTACCGGGCTATATTTGGTCAACCAGGAGGAAAAAGGTGTTGTGCTGAAACCCCTCCGTTTGATGGCTGCCAAGGATTCATGAAACAGGGAGTCTTAATTTATGGAATACATCAATGATACAAATATAACGCAGTCTGTACCGACTGTGGTGACATTGGGAAATTTTGATGGACTGCATCAGGGACACCAGGTTTTAATTCGCCTGACACAGCAGATTGCAGAACAAAATGGGTTGAAAAGTGTGGTTTTCAGCTTTTTTCCCCATCCCATGCAGCTTTTTTCCAAGACGATGTTTCAGACAATTCTATCTCCGGAGGAAAAACGGTTTTTGCTAGAGGAAATGGGGGTATCCCTTTTGGTGGAATACCCCTTTTCTCAGGTCTTTGCCGATTTGCCGCCGGAAGAATTTGTACGGAAAATACTTTTTCAAGAAATGCGTTGCCACACCATTGTCGTAGGGGAAGACTATCGTTTTGGAAAAAATGGTGCTGGAGATGCAGCATTGCTGGCACGTATTGGAAAAGAAGTTGGCGTAGATGTGATTACGGTGCCTTTTGTCCGCTATGAAGGGGAAAAGGTCAGCAGTACAGCCATCCGCCAGGCTCTGGCAGAAGGTAATCTGAAGCGTGCCAATGGCATGCTGGGCAGTGCCTATTTTGTGCGGGGTGTGGTGACTGGCGGAAAACAACTGGGCAGAACCATCGGTTTTCCCACTGCCAATGTCACAGCACCGCCAATGAAGTTATTTCCGCCTAATGGAGTTTATGCCACACGCAGCTTAATCGATGGAGAATGGTATGTGGGTGTTACGAATGTGGGGCATAACCCGACGGTGCAGGGGATTAAAAAAACGGTGGAAACCAATTTGTTTGATTTTTCTGAAGATATTTACGGACATACCATTCAGACTTTTTTTTATGAATTTCTACGCCCGGAACAGAAATTTTCCAGTGTAGAGGAACTGCGTCGTAAAATCGCAGAAAATGTCATGCAATCGAAAACATATTTTACGCAACAAAACGGGAAAGAAAGGAAAAATATATGAATGAAAAGAAACAAAAGTGGCTGGCAGTCTCTTTGTTGCTGCTGACCGCTATGTTTTGGGGCGGCGGCTTTATCTTTCAAAAATATACCACCGCAATTATCAGCAGCAGCTTTATTGTGGCAGCCCGTTTTACTATGGCAAGTATTGCCTTAGCGATTGTATGCATCAAGAAATTACACCTGCTGCAAGAGGATAAGGGATATTTGCTTGGCGGAGCGGTTACCGGCGTGACGATGGCATGTGGCAACTTACTGCAGAATTTAGGTATGGCTTATGGCACGGATGCTGGGAAAAGTGCGTTTTTAACCGCTGCGTATTGTGTCATGGTGCCGTTTTTGGGATGGCTGTTTTTTCGCCGGTTCCCCAAACGGAATCATATTTTATCTGCCGTATTGTGTCTTGCAGGGATTGGTTTGATTTCTTTAAATACCTCATCAGGCATTGCTTTTGGAGATGCTCTGACATTGATCAGCGCCATTGCTTTTGCTCTGAATATTGTTTTCGTTGCACATTTCTGTCAAGGCAGAGACCCGATTGTACTGACGATGACACAGATTTGGGCTGCCGCAATTTCTGGATGGCTGGTTACCATTTTTACCGGCGGATTGCCCGCAGAGACCATTTCTGCTGCCGCTTGGGGCAGTTTGGTCTATTTAGGCTTATTTTCCACGGCATTGTGCCTGGCAATGGAAAGTGTGGGATTGAAGTATACAGATCCCACCGTGGCTTCCATTTTACTTAGTTTAGAGTCTGTTTTTGGTGTGGTATTTTCTGTATTGGTATATCACGAGGTTATTACATGCAAAGTTGGCATTGGATTTATTATCGTTTTCGCAGCGGTTATTTTGAGTCAGCTGCCCCAAAGAGAAAGCGTATCTTGAAAAGAATCCCATAATTCCGGGAAATATCAATAATTTTCCTTGCATTTCAAAAGGGAATGTGATAAACTATAAAGGCTGTAAAACCAAAGCTCAGAGGGAGGAATCTCCGACCACTTCTTAGCTTTTGGGGCTACAAGAATTTTCATTTTTATTTTTTAAAGGAGGATTTTCAAATGGCACAGATCAATAAGCAGGAAATTATCGAAAAGTATGGCAGAACACCTGGCGACACTGGTTCTCCCGAAGTTCAGATCGCTCTGCTGAGCGCTCGTATCACTCTGCTGACCGAACACCTGAAGGAACACAAGAAGGATCATCATTCCAGACGCGGTCTGCTGAAGATGGTAGGTCAGAGAAGAGGTCTGCTGGCATACCTGAAGAAAACTGACATCGAAAGATATCGTTCTATCGTTGCAGAACTTGGTCTGAGAAAGTAAGAAGTTACAGATTCGATAGAGAGGATTTATTGTCCTCTCTATCGTTTTATTCCTGCCTTTTTTAAGGCAGTCAAAAAAAGGAAGTCGCGCTATAGATTTCCAACTTTGCAAACATAGAAACTGTATGTTTTTAAAGTTGAAGATCTATGGTGCGGAAATAACAGTTATTTTACCCATGAAGAATGAAAAAAGAAAAGGAGTAAAAGTATGTTTAGAACCTATTCTATGGATCTGGCTGGCAGAAAGCTGTCCGCTGAGATTGGCAGAGTGGCAGAACAGGCAAATGGAGCCGCTTTGATGCGCTATGGTGATACCACTGTTTTAGTTACCGCAACAGCGTCCGATAAGCCCAGAGATGGCATTGATTTCTTCCCTCTGAGCATTGATTACGAGGAGAGAATGTATTCTGTAGGTAAGATCCCTGGCGGTTTTACCAAGCGTGAAGGCAGACCTTCTGAAAAGGCAATCCTTACCAGCCGCTGTATCGATCGTCCTTTGCGTCCTCTTTTCCCTAAGGATTATAGAAATGATGTAGCAATCGTAGCTACCGTTATGAGCGTGGATCCTGATTGCTCTCCTGAAGTAGTGGCAATGATCGGCGCATCTTTGGCTTTGAATATTTCTGATATTCCTTTCACTGACTATGTATCTTCCGTAAACATCGGTTATGTAGACGGCGAATTAGTGGTAAACCCTACTGCTGAGCAGAGAGAAAAGAGCCGCCTGTCACTGACTGTTTCTTCTAAGGAAGACAAAGTTATGATGATTGAAGCAGGCGCAGACGAAATTCCCGATGACCTGATGATGGAAGCAATCCATCTGGCATTTGATACCAACCTGCAGGTAGTAAAATTCATTGGTGAGATCGTTGAAAAAGAAGGTAAGGAAAAGGCACCTTACACAGAACATGTTATTCCGGAAGATGCTTACAAGCTGGTAACAGAATTCATCACGGATGAAAAGATGGAAGCAGCTGTATTTGCAGAACGTAAGCAGGATCGTGACGAGCAGATTAAGGCAGTTACTATGGAAGCGGCAGAAGCACTGACAGAGCAGCTGGTGGAAATGCTGGGTGAAGAAACAGATATTCCTGTGCTTCTGGATGAGATTGTATATCAATTTGAAAAGAAAACCGTAAGACGGATGATTTTAAGAGAGCATAAGCGTCCCGACGGTCGCGGCATTGAAGAAATCAGACCTCTGTCTGCGGAAGTTGACGTGCTGCCTCGTGTACACGGCTCTGCACTCTTCAGCAGAGGTCAGACCCAGGCTTTGACAGTAACCACATTGGGTGCTATCAGCGAAGGACAGAAGCTGGATGGTCTGGATGTCAATGAAACTGGCAAGCGTTATATCCACCATTATAATTTCCCCGGCTATTCCACTGGTGAAGCGAAAACTTCCAGAGGCCCCGGACGTCGTGAAATCGGACATGGCGCCTTGGGTGAAAGAGCATTGCTGCCGGTTATCCCTTCTGAAGAAGAATTTCCTTACGCAATCCGTCTGGTATCCGATATCTTAAGTTCCAATGGTTCCACATCTCAAGCATCTATCTGTGGTTCTACCCTGAGCCTGATGGCAGCAGGTGTTCCCATCAAGCGCCCTGTTGCTGGTATTTCCGTTGGTTTGGTAACCGGTGACAGCGATGATGATTTCATTGAAATTACGGATATCCAGGGGGTAGAAGACTTCTTTGGCGATATGGACTTTAAGGTAGCGGGTACCTCCGAAGGTATCACTGCGATCCAGATGGATATGAAGATTCATGGATTGACGTTTGCCATGATCGAGCAGGCTTTTGCCCAGACCGGTCGTGCGAGAGAGTATATCCTTAATGAAGTTATGCTGAAAGCAATTGCAGAACCCAGAAAGGAACTGTCCATCTATGCGCCTAAGATTATGACATTGCACATTGATGTGGATAAGATTGCGGAAGTGATCGGCTCCAGAGGCAAAGTGATTAAGAAGATCATTGAGGAAAGCCAGTGTGAAATTGATACCGAAGATGACGGCACCATTTATATTAAAGGTACCGATCCTGCTGGTATGCAGCGTGCGGCGGATATGATCAATGCCATTGTAAAGGATCCTGAACCCGGTGCTATTTTCAGAGGCACCGTTACCCGTCTGATGAGCTTTGGCGCATTTGTAGAGATCGCGCCTGGTAAAGAAGGTCTGGTACACATCTCCAAACTGTCTTATCAGAGAGTGGAAAAGGTGGAAGATGCCGTTGCGGTGGGCGATGAAGTAATGGTAAAGGTATTGGAAATCGACCAGCAGGGCAGACTGAATCTGTCCATTAAGGATGCAATGCCTCGTCCCGAAGGTATGCCGGAAGAGGAAGAAGCACCTCGCCGCAGAGAACGGAAAGAATTTAACCGTGACAGAGAAAGAAAGAACGGCGATCGGAAGGTTTCCGGCAGTAAGGAACATACCTTTAAGGGTATCCGCTATCGGGAAGAAGATCCCAGCGATAGAGATTAAGAAAATAGAGAAAGGCGTGTGACAGATTCGTTGCACGCTTTTATTTTTTAGGGAAAGGATACAGAATGGGTTTGCTTTTTCTTTTTTGTGGAAATTCTTCGTTATTTGTGGTAAAGTGGGAACATAAAAAACGTTCCTTTTACCCATATTAAAAAGAAACGAGAAAGCAGGTTATGGATGATGTTAAAAACCATTCGTTTGCAAAACGGTGTTCGTGTGGTAATGGAGCCTATGGAGGCGGTACGCAGCATTGCGTTTGGTATCTGGATTCAAAATGGCTCACGTAATGAGCTGCCGGAAGAAAATGGGATGTCCCATTTTATTGAGCACATGCTTTTTAAAGGTACAAAACAGAGAAGCGCTTCGGACATTGCGGAAGAAATGGATGCCTTAGGCGGTCAGATTAATGCCTATACCACCAAAGAATATACATGTTATTATACCAAAGTGTTGGATCTTCATTTTGAAAAAGCACTGGATGTGATGAGCGATATGCTGTTAAACTCTGCTTTTTTGGAGGAAGAAGTGGAAAAAGAGCGGAATGTGATTTTAGAGGAAATCCGGATGTATGATGATGCTGCGGAAGAAGTGGTGCATGACGCACTGCAGGATCAGATTTTGCGGGAAAGCAGTCTGGGGATGCCGATTTTGGGTACAGAAAAGAGCATTGCTTCTTTTACTGGAAAAAGTCTGTTAGCCTATCTGGAGAAAAATTATCATACAGAAAACACGGTGCTTTCTGTAGCAGGACATTTTGACTGCGCAGAAATGGAAAAATTATTAAACAACTATTTGGGACAATGGAAGCGGGAAGCATCCTATATGCCTCATGATACCCAGGCAGAATATCATACAGCACTGGTATCGGTACCCAAAGACATTGAACAGGTACACTTAACCGTTGCATTTCCAGGTTTTCCCAGAGAACATGAGGCAAAATACGCACAAGCTGTCTTCCAAACTGCCTTTGGCGGCGGCATGAGTTCTGCGTTGTTTCGAACGGTAAGAGAAGAACATGGATTAACTTACAGTATTTATAGCTATACTACGGGATTTCGGGAAACAGGTATGTTGGTGATTTGCGCCAGCATGCACCCGGAACAGGCAAAAGAGGTTTGCACCCTGATTGGGCAGGTCGTTGCAAAAACAAAAGAAGTGCCTTTTTCTGAGAAAACCATTGGTATTGTGAAGCAGCAGATGATGAGCAATTTCCTCATGGGCAGAGAAAGTACGTCTAACTGTATGACTTCCGCCGGCGCGGCAATGCTGCTGCGCAATCAGGTGGAACCAGCAGAATCTGTGATGCGGAAAATGGAAGCAGTGGATACGGCATCCGTTTTTGCGGTAGGAGAACAATTATTAGATGTATCCAAAGCATCTTTATGTATTGTCGGCAATACAGGTCATTTGAAACCGGAAGAACTGCTGGCACGCATTCAATCACCAAAAGAATAAAAACGTATGATTTCACACTTTTTTGGAAAAAATGATAACGCAGTCCTATTTTTCACAAAAGAGGGTGGAATGATATGAAACAAATGGATGCTATTATTTTAACATTAGTGATTGTAGGCGCATTGAACTGGGGGCTGATTGGGTTTTTTGATTTTGACTTAGTGCAGAGCCTCTTTGGACAAGGATCTTGGGTAAGCCGTATTTTGTTTGCAGTCGTTGGTTTGTCCGGCTTGTGGTCTTTGCGCTTTTACAGTCACATTTCCAAGCAAGACCAGTAATGGCAGGAGACGGAAGTTTTTTTCGTCTCTTACATAAGATACATAAAAGAGATTTTTGTGTTTTGTGGCAACAAAACAATAATCAGGATCTGTTGCAGGCAACAGCATACAGATAGTGTGAAAAAGGGGGTAACCGTACATGCGCTTTACAAAAATGGAAGGCTGCGGCAACGATTATATCTACATAAACTGTTTTGAAGAACAAGTGAAGCATCCAGAAAGATTAGCAGTCCGAATGAGCGAACGCCACTTTGGCGTAGGAGCAGATGGTATTGTTTTGATTCTGCCCTCTGAAAAAGCGGACTTTCGGATGCGGATGTTTAATAACGACGGATCGGAAGCGGAGATGTGCGGCAATGCTGTCCGCTGCATCGGAAAATATGTCTATGAACGTGGGCTGACCGAAAAAACTGCTGTTACGCTGGAAACTATGAATGGCAGTATCAAAATACTGCAATTGTTTGTGGAAAACGGTGTTGTAGAAGAAGTGGAAGCGGATATGGGAACCCCCATTTTCGCTGGTCCCCAGATTCCAACGATGAGCCAAAAGATGGAAGTGGTGGAGCCGTTAGAAGCGGCAGACCGTACATTTTTATGCCACTGTGTATCTGTGGGTAATCCCCATTGTGTCATTTTTCTGGAAGAAGATCCCTTTGTTTTTCCTGTGGGAAAATACGGGAAAATTTTGGAATCCCATCCTTTTTTCCCCAATCGGGTAAATGTGGAATTTGCCCAGATTGTGGATAAAAACCATATTCGTATGCGGGTTTGGGAAAGAGGCACGGGAGAAACCTTAGCATGTGGTACAGGAATCAGTGCAACCGCAGTGGCGGCAATGCGTTGGAAAGACTGTGATGCAACACTGCAAGTGCAGATGCCTGGCGGTACTTTGCAGATACACCAGCGTGAAGATGGACATATTATGATGAAAGGACCTGCTGCCTTTTCCTTTGATGGAGTTTGGCTGAAAGGGGAAGAATGACATGGCGAAAGAAATCAAGGAGAATGATCAAATCATAGAGCGTCTGATTCTGGTCGCGGTGGAATCAGAACCATTATCTGGCGGTATGACTACAGAAGCTTGCCTGGATGAATTAGCAGAACTGGTGGAAACTGCCGGTGCGGAAACGGTAGGTAAAGTCATTCAGAAACGGGAGAAAGTACATTCCGGGCATTACTTAGGCAAAGGAAAAATTGAAGAAGTGAAAACCATGGTACGGGCATTGGATGCCACCGGCGTGGTTTGTGATGATGAATTATCTCCTGCACAGCTGAAAAATCTGGAAGAAATGCTGGAAACCAAAGTGATGGACCGTACTATGGTGATACTGGATATTTTTGCCGGCAGAGCCATTTCCAATGAAGGTAAAATCCAGGTGGAATTGGCACAGCTGAAATACCGTTTGTCCAGACTGGCGGGATTCGGTGCTTCCATGAGCCGGCTGGGCGGTGGTATCGGTACCCGTGGTCCCGGTGAAAAAAAACTGGAAGTGGACCGCCGGTATATTAAAGAGCGGATCGCGGAATTAAACCGTGATTTAAAAGAGATTGAGACCCATCGGGAGTTGCTGCGAGGTCAGCGCCGGAAAAAAGGCACTCCAGTCGTTTCTTTGGTAGGATATACCAACGCAGGCAAGTCTACTTTGCTGAATTATTTAAGCAATGCTGGTGTTCTGGCGGAGGATAAACTGTTTGCCACATTGGATACTACAACGCGTAAAGTAGAATTGCCGGGCGGTTCCGAAATTCTGTTAACGGACACCGTAGGCTTTATTCAGAAACTGCCCCACCATTTGGTGCAGGCATTCCGGGCAACTTTGGAGGAAATGAAGTATGCCGATGTGCTGCTGCATGTGGTGGATGCTTCTAATCCCCAGCGGCAGGAGCAGATGAAGGTGGTTTATGAGACATTACGCTCCTTAGGCTGCGAGCAGACACCGGTCATTACTGTGTTTAATAAAATGGACCGGGAAGTGGAAATGCCTTTGCCATTAGATGAAAAAGCAAGAATGCAGGTACAAATTTCTGCTAAAAATGGTGTGGGAATTGAGGAAATGCTTTCCAGATTGGAAACGCTGCTAAAATCTTTCCGCCGCTGCACCACTGCGCTGCTGCCTTATACGGAAGGACGTTTGCTGGGCTGGGTGCATGGCCGTTGTGAGATTATTCGCGAGGAGCATACAGCGGAAGGTATTCTTTTGGAAGCTTATGTGGACGAAGAAGCAGAAAACCGTCTGGCGCCCTTTGCTGTGCAAGCAGAAACACATTGATTTCATTACTGCGTAGAAAATAGAAAACCGTTGCGCTTTTTTCCATGAGAGAATCAGGCGCGGCGGTTTTTATAGTTTTTTGAGACGCCATTGACGGCTGTCAGAGATATAAGTTAATTCATAAATTTTTTCTGTGCCATGAAACGTACTGGTACAGCGAAAGACCAGACATTGCCTGCCGCCAAAAAGATTGGTTTCTCTTTGCAGAATTTTTCCAATGGGAATGACTACCGTTTTTCCTTCTTCTTCCATGCGGAAACGAACCGGCGTAATGGTGCCATCTTTAGAGGTCCAGGAAATCATATCGATGGGGCGATTAAGCAGTTTCATTACATAACCTCCTTTCTTTTCTATGATTATATAGGAACAAATGTTCTTTTTCAAGTGGAAAAAATTACCATAATTTTTATTCTGTATAGTATAAATCCAATAATTTCTAGTAATTTATAAAATTCAAAATAAAAATTTTGAGAAATGAGAAAAAAGAAAACGGGAATATATGTTCTTTATTTTAGCAATAAGAAAACCCATTCGTTTTCCATTGGCATGACGAATGGGCTTTCGAAAGGGGAACCGGATAGAAATTAGCTATACTGTGCATGAGGTCCAGCTGCAAGAATATCTGCCGGTACCTGTTCCAATTTTATTTCGTTTTGGCGGAAAGCTTCTGCCAGTTTTTTTGCCTGCGCTTCGTACTGTTTAGTGTCGCTCCAAGTATTGCGTACGCAAAGCAGTTCATCGGGCACGCCGGGGCAAGAAGCAGGGGTGCGCAGACCAAAGAAAGGATCCAATACTGTTTCAGATTTCTGCAGGGTACCATTGATTGCTGCGGTTACCATGGCTCTGGTGTATTTCAGTGGAATCCGTTTTCCGCTGCCATTCCAGCCGGTATTAACCAGATAAACAGGAATATTTCCTGCGTCAATACGCTGCTGGAGCATTTTTGCATAGCAGATAGGACGCAGGGGCAAAAAAGGCGCACCAAAACAACTGGAGAACGTAGGGACAGGATCTGTAATGCCTACTTCAGTACCGGCTAATTTGGAAGTAAAGCCGGAAAGGAAGTAATAAACAGCCTGTTTGCTGTCCAAAATAGAAATAGGAGGCAGCACACCGTAAGCATCCGCTGTCAGGAAAATTACTGCAGAAGGCACATTACCCATACCGCTTTGAGAAGCATTATGAATGTAATGGATGGGGTATCCGGCACGGGTGTTTTCCGTATGGGTGGTATCATCAAAATCCAAGGTACGATCTTTCTGTACGGTTACGTTTTCTACCAAAGTACCAAAACGGATGGCGTCATAAATATCCGGTTCATTTTCCTGACTCAAACGCACACACTTTGCGTAGCAGCCGCCTTCAAAGTTGAAAACGCTCTTAGGTCCCCAGCCATGTTCATCATCACCAATCAAGACACAGGCAGGATCTGCGGAAAGGGTGGTTTTACCTGTACCGGAAAGACCGAAAAACAGTGTAGTTTTACCCTCTTTAGAAATATTGGCTGAGCAATGCATGGGGAAAACCCCTTCTTCCGGCATCAAGAAATTCATAATAGTAAAAATACTCTTTTTAATTTCACCGGAGTAACCCGTACCAGCAATCAGTACTGTTTTTTCACGGAAATCAATGAGAATGGCTGCATCGGAACGTACCATATCTTCTTTGGGGTCCGTATGTAAAGAAGGTGCTGCAATTACGGTAAAATCTGCTTCAAAATTTACCAACTCCTCCTGTGTAGGGCGGCGTAACAGTTGATGCGCGAACAGACTTTGCGCAGCCTGCTCTGTAATGACACGGAAGGATTTTCTATGGTCAGGGTCCGCACCGGCGAATCCATCCATGATAAATACATCTTTTCCTGCCAGATGAGCACACATTTTATCCCGTAAATGATAAAATACCTCTGGCGCAGCAGCTTGATTGACTTCGCCAAAATTGATCTTGTCATGAACCTCTTCCCGATCAATAAAAAAACGATCTTTCGGTAATCTGCCGGTGTACTTTCCCGTATCTACCACAAGGGCGCCATTATCAGCCAGCACGCCTTCCTTTTTTTCCAGTGCTTTTTCTACCAAGAAAGCAGGGCTTTCGTTTTGGTAAACATTCTTTGCAGCGCGACAGATTTTTTCGGAAATTTGCATATCCATGTCAGTTTGCAGCCTCCTGAAAATATTTTCTTTTTTTTACCGTTTATCCTTTTACAATGCTTTGTAAAAAAATATGCTTGTAGTTTGTAAAAATAACTACAACCTTATCATAACAGATGGGACAAAATCTGTCCAGCCCTAAAGTGGTTTTTTCCATACAAAAAACAAATAACTTAGATTCAAAAAAATGATCCTATGGAAAGGCACGAGGATTTCTCTTTTTGGAAATATCTTTTAAGCAGTGGAAATTTGTGGTATAGTAATGCTAATCATTATTTTGTACGCAAATATACAGCGCAGAATCAAAAGAGAAAAGAAAGAGAGGATTCGCAAAGATGAAACGAAGAGTTCGTGTGCAAGTAGATGGCAAGAATTTTACCTTAGTGGGAGATGCCACAGAAGAGCATATGGAAGCGGTTGCAAATTATGTCAATGAAAAAATGGTTGAAGTGCGCCGCAGTACAGCAGCGGGAACGGATGCCGCATTGGCGTATGTATTGACAGCGATGAATGTGGCAGATGATTATTTGAACCTGCTGGAAGGTACAACGGAACAGGCACAGACAGAAAAAATTCAGGAATTAGAAAGAAAATTAGCAGCTGCGGAGAGAGAAAAAAAGGCTTTGCAGCGGAAGGTGGACGACTATGCCGCGGCATTGGAAGGGGATCTGAATTATAGCAGACCTACAGGACATACTGCACAAGAACATCGCCAGCATAGAGCGAAACACGCAAGAGAGGATGAACAGAAAGCATGAATCGGATCAGCCAAGCAGAATTACTTTCTCCAGTAGGGTCTATGGAAAGCCTGTATGCTGCGGTACAGAATGGATGTAATGCCGTTTATTTGGGGGGAAAAGACTTTAGCGCCAGAGCATATGCCAACAATTTTTCCAAAGAGGAATTGGAAACGGTTTGCGATTACTGCCATTTGCGCGGGGTGAAAGTATACGTAACGGTGAATACAGTTTATAAAAAAGGGGAACTCAATGGGTTCCTTTCCTTTATTGACGGCTTGTATGCAATGGGTGTTGATGCGCTGATTATGCAGGACTTGGGCGCGGCAATGGCTGTAAAGGAAAAGTACCCCGATTTGCCACTGCATGCCAGCACACAGCTGACAGCCAATTCTTTGGAAGATGTGGAATATTTATACGATTTAGGATTTTCCAAAGTAGTTTTAAGCCGGGAATTAACGTTAGGTGAGGTCAGCCATATTGCTTCCCATGCCAGAGCACAAATTGAGACGTTTATTCATGGCGCTTTGTGTGTCTCTTACTCTGGACAGTGCTTAATGAGCAGTATGATCGGCGGCAGAAGCGGTAACCGTGGCCGCTGTGCACAGACTTGCCGCCTGCCTTACAGCCTGTGCGATCGTGGCGGTGAAATTACCAAAGGACATTTGCTTTCAACCAAGGATATGTGTACTCTGGCAATTTTACCCCAGCTTTTAGCAAGTGGTGTGGCTTCTTTTAAGATTGAAGGAAGAATGAAAAATCCGGAATATGTAGCGGGTGTAACGGCTATTTACCGTAAGTATATGGATTTGGCGCAACAGGATCCGGCACATTATCAGGTGGATTTAAAAGATGAAAAAATACTGCTGCAGCTCTTTAACCGTGGCGGATTTACCACTGGGTATTACGAGGAGATTGCAGGGGCGGACATGATGAGTGTGGAGCGTCCCAAAACTTGGGGGTTAAAATGCGGTTTTGTAGACCAATATATTCCTAAGTATCATAAAGTGATGATCCGCACCCGGGAAAATATGGTGCCGGGAGACGGCATTGAAATTTGGACAAGCCAAGGCGAGCATGTAGGCACTCAGATTACGAAGCCTTCTCGGGCGGGAGAAGTCATTACTATTTCTCTGGAGGGCGGTATTGAAAAAAATGATGCCGTGTATAAAACATTTGATAAGGCATTACAAGACGAGTGGAAAAAAACTTGGCAAAAAGATGAGCGGAAAATTCCTGTTTGGGGAGAATGTCGTGCAAAAATAGGCGAGTCAATTACGTTTAAGCTTTATGATAACGCAGGAAACGCTGTATTTGTAACAGGTACAGAAGTGATGCCTGCGAAAAATCAGCCCCTGAGCAAAGAAGAACTGCAAGAAAGATTGAGTAAGCTGGGTGGAACCACTTTTTCCATGGAAATGCTGCAAGTGGATATGGATGACGCAATTTATGTAGGTATTAAAGAATTAAATGCACTGCGGCGGGAAGCGGCAGAGCGCCTGCGCCAGGAAATCCTGCGCAAGAGCCATCGTACACCCAAAGAAAGCAAACTGCTGCATATGGCACGTCCTGCAAAAGTTACCCGCAAAAAATTATCTGCGTTGGTTGTGAATCCGGAACAGTTTAAGGCAATTTTAAAAACCGATGGGTTAAAGCGGATTTATTTTGAAATGAACCATGCCTTTGGCGCGTTTTGGCAGGAAGCCCTTGCGCTGGCAAAAGATCAAGGCATAGAGCTGTTTGCCGCAATGCCCCAGATTGAACGGGGGATTACACAGCATATTACCAAAGATTTGCTGGCGGAACTGCTTCTAAGTGATATCGATGGATTTCTGGTACGCAGCGGCGGACAGTTTGCTCAGGTTCGTCATAGCGGCAAGGCGGTTGTGGTGGATTATACCCTCAATGTTACCAATGAAAAATCTTTGCAAACCTGGCTGGATGCGGGTGCGGAGCAGGTTTGCCTTTCTCCGGAATTAAATGCCGCAGAAATCGCCGCTTTTGCGGGGAAAGAAACGGAAATGCTGGTATATGGCTATTTGCCGCTGATGATTACCCAGCAGTGCCCCATTGGTAATTATGTGGGTGGAAAAGCCGGCAAAATGTATTGCAGTGAAAAGGGTACAGAAAGCCTTTATTTCCTGCAGGACAGAAAAGGAGAAAGATTTCCTTTAATGCCGGATTGTGAGCGGTGTGTTTGCCGTATTCTTAATGGAAAACCCCTCTTTACATTGAAGTTTTTTGATGAAGTTATGGATAATGGCGTAGGCAGTGTGCGGCTGTTTTTTACAAAGGAAAGCGGAGCCAGAGCAGCACAGATTGCCAGAGCTTATGGAGAAATGGTACAGGGACAAAAAGGTCCTGCTGCCAAAGAATTGCTGCGTCAGATGGAATTGCGCGGCAGTACGAAAGGTCATTTTTTCCGCGGAGTGGAGTGATGAGATTTGATGGAGTTTCTCATTGTATTGAGCAGATATCTGTTTATAGGTGGGATTGGGCTGTTCCTTTGGAGCGGGATTGTGTATATTGCATATGAGCAGGGCGGCTTTTTGGGCAGCCCTGTTACCGCAGTATCCCTGCAAAAAGGAATCGTAATTGGCATGCACCTATTAGCCTTTTTGATTCTGACGGCAAGAACAGGTTTTGCCGCTGCTGGATTTGGATTGGCTGGATTGATATTTTTATTGATTGCCTGGTGGATGTTGGATCATATTTACTATGATGGCTGTCCGCTGCTCATCAATGGGATGCTGTTTCTGATGGATGTGGGTCTGATTTTTTTGTGGCGGTTAGAACCGCCTTTGGCACAGCGTCAACTCATATGGATGACATTGGGGCTGACTTGCATTTGTTTGCTACCCTATATCATGAAGATCATCCCTCATACAGAAAAACTGGAGTGGCTGTATGTTGTGCTGATTTACGGACTGCTGCTGGCAACCCACTTTTTTGGCGAGGAAAAAGGCGGCTCTGTTAACTGGCTTACTTTAAAGTTCAGGACGTATTCTTTTACTTTCCAGCCTTCGGAAATCGAAAAGTTTCTATTCATATTCTACCTTGCCAGTGTATTTCGCAAACGTGTAGGCTGGCGGGAGTTTTTGCAGACAGCAATTCTTTCTGCCGGAATTATTCTGCTTTTGGTATTACAGAAGGATTTGGGCAGCGCGTTGATCTTCTTTATGACTTATATGGTGCTGCTTTATGTTTCTACTTCCAGCGAATTGCTTTTCTTTTTGGGCATGGGCACGGCAAGCGCCGCTGCAGTATTGGCATATCGCCTGTTTAGTCATGTACAGGTGCGTGTGGCTGCGTGGAAAAATCCTTGGGCGGATATTGATACCGGCGGTTACCAGATTGTCAATTCTTTGTTTGCCATTACCACATGGGGATTTTTTGGCAGTGGACTAACCAAAGGCATGCCTGAGACGATTCCTGTGGTAGAAAGTGACTGTATTTTTGCCGCCATTTGTGAAGAATTTGGCAGCTTCTTCGGGCTAGGGCTCATTGGCATTTTTTTGATGATTTTGTATCGCGGTGTGCGTGTAGCATTGGATAGTGCGAGAAAATACCACAGCCTGATTGCCATGGGCGTGACAGTATTGCTTACGTTCCAGGCGTTTCTTATTATTGGCGGCGTCATTAAATTGATTCCTTTGACTGGTGTTACATTACCACTGGTCAGCTATGGCGGTTCTTCCATTTTATCCAGCATGATTATGTTTGGCATTTTGCAGTGGATCTGTGTATTATGTGAGGAAGATGCCAGAGAAAAAGAGGAGCGTGATCGGATCTATGAGTAAAACGAAACGTAGTATCCGCCGTGTGTTCTGGTTTTTGGCATTGGTACTGTTTGTTTCTATGGGCTATTTGGTAAAACTGGTCGTGGTAGATCGGGACAGCATTGTAACCAGCTCTTATAACCGCAGATTAAATTATGTGGATGAAAGCATTCAAAGAGGCGATATTCTGGATGAAAATGGTATCGTTTTGGCAGAAGACCTGATTGCGGCAGATGGTACAAAAACCAGATCTTATCCCTATGGCAGAACAGCCGGTCATATTACAGGCTACAGCGATAAAGGAAAAAGCGGCATAGAAGCATCAGAAAACTTTGTGTTGAATACCGTTGACCATAACCTATTACAGCGCGGAAAAGCGCTTTTCACTGGAGAACTCCCCAAAGGCAACAGTGTTGTGCTGACAGTGGATATTACTTTACAGGAAAAGGCAGCCCAGCTGCTGGACGGTGCGAATGGTGCCATTGTGGTTATGGAGCCTTCTACCGGCAGAATTTTAGCCTTATACGGTTATCCGGACTATGACCCCAATACCATTTTAGAAGACTGGGACGCGCTGCAAACGGCGCAGGACAGCCCGTTATTAAATCGTGTTACCCAGGGGCTTTATCCGCCGGGATCTACCTTTAAGATGGTAACAGCATTGGCTGCTATGGAATATCTGGAAGATTGGGAAAATTTTACCTATGATTGTACCGGGGAAGCGTCTTTTACGGATAAAGAAATTCATTGTTATAACAACCGTGCCCATGGAACGGTAGATATGGCAGAGGCATTGGCGACTTCCTGTAACTGTTATTTTGCTGCGCTGGCAGAAAAAATCGGTGCAGAAAACCTTTTAAAGACCATGGAAGAGGTGGGGATGACTGCTGTTTATGGCATGGAACTGCCAGTAAGCCTGAATAAAGTAGGACTTACAGCAGATGCAGCGGACAATGAGCTGGTGGAAACATCCATTGGTCAGGGAAAAACAGTGGTAACGCCGTTATATATGGCAATGCTGATCAGCGCAGTTGCTAATGACGGCATCATGATGCAGCCTTATTTGGTGGATCATGTGCTCCATGCGGATGACAGTACAAGCGATACGACTCTGCCTTCCCAGTTACGCCAAATCTGTACTGTGCAGGAAGCGGAAATACTGCAAAATATGCTGCAAGGCGTTGTGGAAAGTGGTACCGGCACTGGCGCACAAGTGGAAGGCGTTACAGTGGCAGGAAAAACAGGTACAGCAGAAAATGCCACAGGCAATGACCACTCCTGGTTTGTAGGATTTGCACCGGCAGAAGATCCTCAAGTGGCTGTGGCGGTACTGGTAGAAAATATTGGAGACGGTTCTGCTTCTGGGATTGCTGGACAAATGATTGCGGCAGCCTTGGAAACGGAACAAAAATAGACTATTTTTACGGGCATAAAAATAGACCAGTTCTCCATTTCACTGCCCCTTTTTATTTCCTATACTTGCGAAATTTCAAATATTTTTACACGAAGACGATGAAAAATCTTCGTGTTTTTTGGATAGGTTTTGCAAAAAACGGACAAAATGAAGAGAAAAAAGGTGATGAAAATGCTTTTTTTCTTGGCAGGTGCACCGGTTTGGGCTGGGCTATGCTGTCTTTACAGCAAAGACCGCTATCACAAAGAACCTTGGGGTATGCTTTTATGGAGTGTAGTTTATGGCTTGTTTTCCACATTTGTTATTTATGGGTTGGGCGTATGGCTAAAACGCACTTTCCCTCATGCGGAAGGACCTTTTTATACCGCTTTTATTGCAGCCTCCGCGGTAGAAGAAGGTACAAAGCTGTTGTTTTTGTACTTTTTGATTTATCACAACCGTCATTTTGATGAACCGATTGATGGTGCCATATATAGCGGGTTTCTTTCATTGGGCTTTGCCTGGCTGGAAAATATCGCTTATGTCTTTCATTTTTCTTTGGGCGGTGTGGAAACAGCACTTTCCAGAGCAATCCTGTCTGTACCCTGCCATGGGCTTTTTGGCGTGGAAATGGGATATTGGTTAGCAAAAACCCACTTTCAAAAGAAAGCGTATTTCCTCCTTTGTTTTTTGGCACCATGGGCACTCCATGGATTTTATAACTACTTCTTGTTTTTAGAAAATCCTATATTCCGTCTGGTCTATATGGGATGGGTCATTTTCTGCTGGATTTTAGCAAAATACCGATTAAAAATACTGTATAACATGAAAAATTTACGGCAATGAGGTTAAATTTTTTCTGCGGTCTTGAAAAATACTTCTAAAAGAGGTATACTAAAATCTGTAAATTTGAACGAATATAGACAGGACCTGATAAAACGGAGGTAACACAGTGATTGAAGCAGTTAGCTGCGGCGGTGTTGTCATCCACAGATGGAAGATCCTCCTGCTGTATAAAAATCAAAACGGCAGGTATATGGGCTGGGTTCTACCAAAGGGTACCGTGGAAGAAGGCGAGACTTATCGCCAGACTGCACTGCGGGAAGTGAAGGAAGAATCTGGTGCCAATGGGAATATTATGAAATATGTAGGCAAAACACAGTATTCCTTTCAAGGAAATAGTGATTACGTCAGCAAAACCGTGCATTGGTATTTGATGAGTGCAGATTCTTTTTACTGCAAACCGCAAAGCGAGGAATTTTTTGCCGATGCTGGTTTTTATAAGTTCCATGAGGCATACCATCTGCTGAAATTCAACGATGAACGCCAGATATTAAAAAAAGCGTACTATGAGTACAGCGAGTTGCGTAAAAACAACAAAGACGGTATTAATCAGAAACGAGTATTTTGAGTTACTCAAATTTAATGTAAAGGAGCGATTCATATGAGAAAGTATTTTGATGCAGACGGCTTAAGAGACAAAATTATTGTTTTAAAGGATGGCGACGATAAGAAACCGTTGTATATCCTCATTGCCATTGTAGCACTGGCACTGATCGCAGTTGCGTTTGGCGTAGTTTATCTTTTGAATAATAAAATGGAAGATGACTACGAAGATGAATGGGATTACGATTGGGACGATGAGGAAGAAGAGGATGAAGCAGCAGATGCCGAATGCTGCTGCACCGATACAGATGTAGATGATTCTGTTAAAATTGAACAGCTGTAATTGATATTTTAAGGAAATAAAAAATGATTGGGGAGGTATTTCAGGAAAATACCTCCTTTTTCTTTTTGTGGGATAAGTTTTGTCCCGTGTGGACAGAATACATCCCGATTTCTATTGTATTTTTTTCCAATTTGCCGTATAATGAACTTATTTATAATAGGAGTTTCGGAATCAGGAAATGTGTATACGGAAGGAGGAAAGTGTGTGGAGGAATTGCTTTATCAGTTCAAACGTCTGGCGCCGGATTTGACAGAAGAAATGGTGCGCAGATACCGCATTTTAAAAGCAATTCAGCTATTGCAGCCGGCAGGGAGGCGCTCTGTTGCAGCAGCTATTGGCATGCCTGAGCGGATGGTACGCGGTGAGATTGATAAACTGGTTACCAGAAAGTTGATTTCTGTCAGTAAAATTGGTATGACAATTACAGAAGAAGGAATGGATGTACTGCAAAACCTCGCTCCTATGTTTATGGTTTTGACCGGAATTTCTGCCATGGAAAAAGAACTGGCAGAACGGTTAGGCGTAGAGCAAGTGCTTATTGCACCAGGTAACTGTGATCGGGATCCCAATGTAAAACGGGAAATGGGTCGCTTGGCGGCACGGGCTATGCTTGCAGTAACAGATGAAAATGATATCATTGCAGTGACAGGCGGATCATCCCTGACAGCTTTTGTGGATGAGATGCCTCAATTCCCAGAAAGAAAGGCAAAAATGGTATTGCCTGCCCGCGGCAGCATGGGCAGAAGAAGTGAATTGCAGGCGGAAACATTGGCCATTCGTTTGGCGGGAAGGCTGTGCGCAGAGTATCGGATGCTGCATCTTCCCGACAGCTTAAGCAGTGCTGCTTTGGAAGAATTGAAACATGATCCGGAAATTGCGGAAACAATGCAGGAAATGGCGAAAGTAAGCATGTTGCTTTTCGGTATTGGCAGAGGTCTGGAGATGGCAAAGAAACGCCATATGTCGGAACGCTCTTATCAACAGTTAGAAGAAAATCATACGGTAGCGGAAGCTTGTGGTTCTTATTTTAATGCTGCTGGAGAAGTGGTACATGTTTCTCGTTCCATTGGCATAGATTTTGATGAGATCTCTCGTATCGAGCATATTATTGCCATTGCGGGCGGTGAAAGTAAGGCAGATTGCATATGCGCCGTTGCAGCCAGAATGCGTCGCGGCATTTTGGTTATGGACGAGGGCGCTGCAAAATATATTTTGACAAAAAATAAATAAATTGTGACTTTTTCAGGGGATTACCCCCAAAAGAAAGGAGAATGAACATTGCTGCAGAAAAAAACCGTTGACCAATTACAAGTAAAAGGAAAACATGTATTGGTACGCTGTGATTTTAATGTACCATTAAAGGATGGAGTGATTACTGATGAGAATCGTATCACCGCTGCATTGCCTACCATCCAGAAATTGATGCAGGATGGCGGAAAAGTGATCCTTTGCTCCCATATGGGCAAACCCAAGGGAGAGCCGAAGCCGGAATTAAGCCTTGCACCTGTGGCAAAACGCCTCGGCGAACTGTTGGGCAAAGAAGTGGTATTTGCAAAGGATGACGAAGTAGTAGGACCCAACGCAAAGGCAGCGGTTGCAAAGATGCAAGATGGCGATGTAGTTCTGTTGGAAAATACCAGATATCGGAAAGAAGAAACCAAGAACGAAGATAATTTCAGTCAGGAACTGGCTTCTTTGGCAGATATTTTTGTCAATGACGCATTTGGCACCAGCCATAGAGCACACTGCTCTACCGTTGGCGTGACCAAGTTTGTAAAAGAAAGCGCAGTAGGCTACCTGATGCAGAAAGAAATCGAATTTTTAGGAAATGCGGTAGAAAATCCGACCCGTCCTTTTGTAGCAATTTTGGGCGGTTCTAAAGTATCCGATAAGATTAATGTGATCAATCGTCTGCTGGAAAAGGTAGATACCCTGATTATTGGTGGCGGTATGGCATATACTTTTTCTGTTGCGATGGGTGGTCATGTGGGCAATTCCCTGCTGGAAGCAGATAAAGTGGAATATGCCAAAGAAATGATGAAAAAGGCAAAAGAAAAGGGAGTAAACTTCCTGCTGCCGGTGGATACCGTAATCGCACAGGAATTTAAAAATGATGCACCTTCTAAGACCGTACCCAGTGGTGAGATCCCTGATGGTTGGATGGGTCTGGATATTGGTGAAGAAAGCAGAAAGCTTTTCGCTGATGCCATTCAAGATGCGAAAACCGTTGTTTGGAATGGTCCTATGGGTGTATTTGAATTTGAAAACTTTGCCGCTGGCACAAAAGCCATTGCAGAGGCAATGGCAAATATCGATGCCACAACCATTATCGGCGGCGGCGATTCCGCAGCGGCTGTCAACCAGATGGGCTATGGCGATAAGATGACCCATATCTCCACTGGCGGCGGTGCTTCTTTGGAATTTTTGGAGGGCAAGGAACTGCCCGGCGTTGCGGCTGTAGATGATCTGTAAGAAAGTCTTTTTTCACAAGAGAGGGAAAATTTGAGAAAGGATCATTACCTTATGCGGAAAAAAATCATTGCTGGAAACTGGAAAATGAACTGCACCCCCGCACAGGCGGAGGCGTTATGCCGAAAGCTTCTGCCCTTGTGCGAAGGAGCGCAGGCGGATGTAGTTTTTTGTGTGCCTTCTGTGGATATACCCGCTGTAACAAAGGTGTTGGCAGGAAGCTCGATTGCAGTAGGCGCGCAGAATATGTATTTTGAGGAGAAAGGTGCTTTTACCGGAGAAATCTCTGCGGATATGCTTCTGGAACTGGGTGTGAAGTATGTGATCTTTGGCCACTCTGAGCGGAGAGAATATTTTGGGGAAACAGATGAAATGGTGAACCGAAAAGTAAAGAAAGCTCTTTCCGTTGGTCTTTTGCCCATTGTGTGCTGTGGTGAAACCTTAGCGCAGCGGGAAGCGGGCATTGCGGTGGAATGGATTCGTATGCAGGTAAAACTGGCATTACAGGGCATTTGCGCACAGGATGCTGAAAAAATTACCATTGCTTACGAGCCTATCTGGGCTATTGGCACCGGAAAAACAGCAACAGCACAGCAGGCACAGGAAATTTGCGGCGCAATCCGGCAGGTTTTAAGCGAGATCTATGATCAGGAAGCAGCTCAGACCATGCGGATTCAATATGGCGGCAGCGTCAACGGCAAAAACGCGGCAGAACTGTTCGCAATGCCGGACATTGACGGCGGTTTAGTAGGCGGCGCCAGCCTGAAAGAAGAATTTGCTGTGATTGCCCATAGTGAATAAGCTGTTTTCAGGAGGAAACCATGACGAAGAAAACAACAGTTTTAATGATACTGGACGGATATGGTCTCAGTGAAGAAACCCAGGGAAATGCCATCCGTCTGGCAAAAACACCGGTGATGGATCATCTGATGGAAACCTATCCTTTCGCAGCGGGAAAAGCCAGCGGTTTAGCCGTTGGTCTGCCGGAAGGACAGATGGGCAACTCCGAGGTTGGACATTTGAATATCGGTGCAGGACGTGTGGTATATCAGGATTTAACCCGGATTACAAAATCCATTGCGGACGGAGACTTTTTTGAAAATTCTGCGTTACAGACAGCCGTTGCCCATTGTAAGGAGCATAATTCTGCCCTCCATTTGTATGGGCTGCTCAGTGATGGCGGTGTCCACAGCCATAATGCCCATTTGTACGCATTACTGCAACTGGCAAAACGGGAAGGCTTAGAAAAAGTATTTGTCCATTGCTTTTTAGATGGACGGGACACCCCGCCGGACAGCGCTGTGCATTATGTCACGGAGTTAGAAGAAAAAATGCGGGAAATTGGCGTGGGTCAAATCGCTTCTATTATTGGCAGATATTATGCCATGGATCGGGACCAAAGATGGGACCGTGTGGAAAAGGCATATGACTGTCTGACAGGAAGCGGAGCAGAAAAGGCACAGTCTGCCATAGCTTACTTGCGGGATTCCTATGCAAAAGGGGTAACCGATGAGTTTGTAGTACCTGCCAATGTGGTTGGTCAGGACGGGACACCGGTGGCGGTCATTTCTGATCATGACAGTGTGATCTTCTTTGATTTCCGTCCGGACCGCGCCAGAGAAATTACCCGGGCATTCTGTCAGGAAGATTTTACTGGCTTTGAAAGGAAGAAAATCCCTCAGGATTTGTGCTATGTATGCTTTACGCAGTATGATGTCACCATACCCCATACCTTAATTGCTTTTGGTCCGGAAACTTTAACCAATACTTTGGGTGAATATCTTTCCAAACTGGGGTTGACACAGCTGCGGACAGCGGAAACGGAGAAATATGCCCATGTGACATTCTTCTTCAATGGCGGTGTGGAAGCACCGAATCCGGGAGAAGAACGGATTTTGGTACCTTCTCCTAAAGTAGCTACTTATGACATGCAGCCGCAAATGAGTGCCCCTGCTGTTACCGATGTGGTGGTACAGGCACTGCAGGAAAAGAAATATGATGTGATTATTGTAAACTATGCCAATTCTGATATGGTGGGACACACCGGTGTTTTGCCTGCGGCGATCCAAGCTGTGGAAACGGTGGATGATTGTGTAGGCAGAGTACTGGATGCACTGCTGGATGTGGATGGACAGATGTTTATCTGCGCGGATCATGGGAATAGTGATAAAATGGTGGATGAGACGGGTAAGCCTTTTACGGCGCATACCACCAATCCAGTGCCTTTTATACTGGTTAACGGACCGGAGGGCTGCAGCCTGAAAGAGGGCGGAAAATTAGCTGATATTGCACCGACGCTTTTGGATATGATGGGATTGGAAAAACCAGAAGAAATGACAGGAGAGTCTTTACTGGTGCGTGCAGAGGATAAATGAGACATTTTTTAGGAGGAAATCGCAATGAAAGGTTTTTATGAGATTACCGATGTATATGCAAGAGAGATCCTGGATTCCAGAGGAAATCCTACTGTAGAGGTGGAAGTGGTACTGGAAGATAGCATTATTGGTCGTGCAGCAGTACCCAGCGGTGCATCTACTGGTGCTTTTGAGGCGGTAGAACTGCGTGATGGCGGTGACCGTTATAATGGCGCTGGTGTTCAGGATGCAGTGGATAATGTAAATAATATCATTGCAGAAGAAATCATTGGTATGAATGCTTTAGATCAGGTTGCTATTGACCATGCGATGATCGTACTGGATGGTACACCCAATAAAGCAAAACTGGGTGCCAATGCGATTTTGGGTGTTTCTTTGGCGGTAGCAAAGGCAGCCGCGGAAGCATTGGATATGCCTCTGTACCAGTATTTGGGCGGATTCCATGCAACTACTATGCCAGTTCCTATGATGAATATTATGAATGGCGGTAAACATGCGGATAACACTGTAGATATTCAGGAATTTATGATTATGCCTGTTGGTGCGGATTCTTTCCGGGAAGCACTGAGAATGTGTGCAGAAGTATACCATAGCCTGAAGAAGGTACTGAAGGCAAAGGGACTGTCTACCGCAGTTGGCGATGAAGGCGGTTTTGCGCCTGACCTGCCCACCGCGGATGCTGTATTGGATCTGATGAAGGAAGCAACCATTGCAGCAGGCTACAACTGGGGTGAAGACATTAAAATTGCTATGGACCCTGCTGCGACAGAACTGTATGATGAAACAGATGGCAAGTATCATTTTCCCGGCGAAAGCAAAATGGCAGGCAGGGAAATTGTGCGTACTTCCGAAGAAATGGTAGAATTTTGGAAGGCTCTGGTAGAAAAGTATCCTATTGTTTCCATTGAAGACGGTCTGGCAGAAGAGGACTGGGAAGGCTGGCAGTTGTTGACGAAGGAACTGGGAGATAAGATCCAGCTGGTAGGCGATGATCTGTTTGTAACCAATGCGGAAAGACTGCAGAAAGGTATTGAGCTGCATGCTGCAAACGCTATCCTGATCAAAGTAAACCAGATCGGTACATTGACAGAGACCTTTGATGCTATTCAGCTGGCAAATCGCAATAAGATGACGGCGGTTGTTTCTCACAGAAGTGGTGAAACGGAAGATGCTACCATTGCAGACATCGTTGTGGCAGTAAATGCCGGACAGATTAAGACTGGCGCACCTTGCAGAAGTGACCGTGTAGCAAAATACAACCAGTTGCTGCGCATTGAGGAAGAATTGGATGATGTAGCACAGTATATGGGTATGGATGCATTCTTTAATCTGAAGTAATATGTTTTTTCAAAGGAGGGTGAGATATCCCTCCTTTTTTATTGCATCAAACATTCAAAAAAAAGAACTGGATATATCCTGTAAAGAGAAAATTCTTTTTAATAAACTAAATTTATCTTAAAATAATATGTACTTTAAATTTTTTGTTAAGCAAATTACAAAAAGCAACTGATTCAAATTAAAAAACTATGAGAAAATTTGTAAAAATATAATATTTTTCCACAATTTTTCTTGTCAATATACTTTTTTTAATGTTATAATCACACCATAAATTTTCGAATTTTATTACAAAGGAGGAATTGCTATGAAGACACAAAAGAAATGGAAAAAGTATTTAGTTCCAGGATTTATCTTCCAATCTATAATGATTGGTGGCGGTTATGGAACGGGTGCAGAAATTGCACAGTATTTTGGCACCAGCGGTATGATTGGCGGTTTACTGGGAATGCTGGTTACTATGGCGGTCTGGTGTCTGCTGTGCGCTGTTACCTTTGAGTTTAGCCGTGTGTTTAAGACCTTTGACTACGGCTCTATGATGAAGCGGTTATTGGGAAAAGCTGCTATCCTATATGATGTTTGCTATTATATTATGATGTTGATCGTATTGGGCGTAGTCAATGCTACGGCTGGCAGTATGATTTCCAGTCTGACTGGTTTAAGCTCCTGGTTTGGCGTTATTTTACTTTCTTTAGGTATTGTAATTCTGGTATTGAAGGGTACTGAAGCCATTGAAACTGTGCTTTCTTTCTGGTCTTATGTACTGTATGCGGTATATATTTTGTTCCTAATTGTAGTATTTTCTAAATTTGGCGGAGAAATCGGTGCAGAGTTTAGCAAAGGTGAAATCGCGCCCACTTGGTTTTCCAGTGGTTTAACCTATGCGTTTTATAACCTGGTTGTAGTTCCTTTGGTTCTGTATACCATGCGTGACTGTGAGTCCAGAAAAGAGGCGGTTGGATGCGGTATTTTATCTGGTGTTATCGCCATTGTACCGGGTATTTTGCTGCTGTTGACAATGGGCTGCAATATGGCAGAAGCAGTTTCCGCAGAAACTCCTGTCACCGTTATTTTTGATATGTTAGATATGAGATGGCTGTACATCCTGTTTGAGATCGTATTGTTTGGTACATTGATTGAAACAGGAACTGGTTTTATTAAGGCAACAACAGACCGTTTGGAAGTGGCAATGACCAATAGCGGCAAGCAGATTCCTGCCAGCTTACATGCCACATTGGTAATTGGCTTGACGGCAATCGGCATTTGCATTTCTACTTTCGGACTGACAAACTTGATAGCAAAAGGTTATGGCACTGCTTGCTATGGTTTCTTAATCCTGTTTGCTATTCCTATGTTAACTTTAGGCATTTACAAAATTTCCAAATCTGGAAAATAAAAAAATACCAAAAAGTGTCTTTCTAAAAAAGAAAGGCACTTTTTTTATTGCAAAAATCTGCTTGTATTCTGCCACAAAGAATCGGAGATCATAAAAAACGGATCAATAGTATTTTTATGATCCAAATTTTTTCATTTTTTAATGAAAAGAAAGGCAGGAGGTGTATATGGAAGAAGAAGTCATACAGCCAAAAGGTCGCAAAAAATGGCTTTTGATACCACTTGGTGTTCTTTTGCTCTGGTGTGGACTTTCCTTTTTATTACCGGATGGATTTGTTCTTTCTGAGGGCGAAGCGCGCAGAATTAGTTTTTCTTTACCCATTACTCTGCGCGTAGATGATGCAGGGGAAGTGCTTGCCATCGAAGATAATCGAGATCTACCCACAGAAACACAACCGGTATTTTCCTTTACAGCAAAGCCTCTTTCAGCAGGTACTGCGGATGTAACGTTTTATCTATTTGATAGTCTGCCTATTAAAACGGTACAAGCCCAGGTAGTACCACGATTGGAATTGATTCCTGTTGGTAAACCGGTGGGTGTGACCATGGACTCTGATGGTTTATTGGTTTTGCTGATTGGTACGGTGGAACAGGAAACAGGGAGTACTTCACCTGCAGCCGGAAAACTGCAAGTGGGAGACCGATTAAAAAGTGCAAACGGTATTGCATTGGAAAACAAGGAAGTTTTACAAAAGATACTTGCAAAAAATGATGGTACGCCTGTTACGTTCACTGTAGAGCGGGATGGAGAAGAATTGCGTGTTTCTGTACCTTTAGCATATAGTGCATCGGAAGGATGCTACCGTTTAGGTATTTGGGTACGAGACAGCATTCAAGGAATCGGAACCATCACGTATTATGATCCGGCAACAGGCACTTATGGCGCCCTAGGGCATGGTGTTTATGATGTGGATACCGGTGAGTTAATGGAAATTTGCACAGGACGCTTAACAAAGGCTGTCATGACCGACATTAAAAAAGGAGAAGCGGGCGATCCTGGCGAATTAGATGGTGTGCTTGCTATGGATAGTACGCTGGGTACTGTAGAAAAAAATACTGCTTGTGGATTGTTTGGTGAGATAGAGGCAGAGGAATTTTGTACTGGTGAAAGTTACCCGGCAGCAACGGAAAGTGAAGTGCATGCCGGAGATGCGCAAATTCTCTGCTCTGTGGATGGAAAAGAAGCAAAACTTTATGATATTTCCATTTTAAGTGTAAATCCTGATCATAAAGAACCCGGCAAAGCAATCTCCCTAAAAATAACAGATGAAGCATTATTAGATGCAACAGGCGGTATTGTGCAAGGCATGAGTGGCAGTCCTATTTTGCAGGATGGCAAGATTGTGGGTGCGGTGACCCATGTGTTAGTAAATCATCCTGAAAAAGGTTATGGTATTCTAATTGGCAGCATGTTAGAAGAAAGCCAATCCTAAAATGCCATGAGAAAAATTACCTTTGGGTGAAAGTACGAACAGAAAAACCCCATTCCAATATTGGAATGGGGTTTCTTTTAAAAGGTTACGCTAAAAAGCGAATTCTTACAGGAGAACCAAAGGCTTAATCAGATCTCTGGGTTTATCCTTCATCAGCATCAGGGCAGGTTCTACGCCTTCCAGACCCTGGAATCTGTGGGTAATCAGTTTTTCGGGATGAATTCTGTTTGTTATAACCAGACGAGCCAGTTTTTCAGAACGAACACGACCGCCGGGCATCAGACCACCGCGAATGGTTTTATGACCCATGCCGCAGCCCCATTCTACACGAGGAATCTTAACATAATCGCCTTCACCCAGATAGTTTACATTACCAATAATCCCGCCGGGTTTCAACATACGGATTGCCTGATCAAAGGTATCATTATCACCGCCGGCAACAACAATTTTATCCACGCCCTGACCATGGGTTTTTTCCATAATTTGTTCTACAATATCGCCTTCCCGATAATTGATAATATCGGTAGCGCCAAATTCTTTCGCCAGATCTGCGCAGTTTTTACGAGAACCAACTGCATAAATATTGGCTGCGCCACGGATAGCTGCGGCTGCAACGGACATCAGTCCTACAGGACCGATACCGATAACAGCAACGTTATCACCAAATTGTACATCTGCCAGTTCAACGCCGTGGAAACCAGTGGGAACCATATCGCTGATCATACATGCAGCTGCCAAATCCATGCCTTCCGGCAGTAAAGCTAAGTTACCGTCCGCATCATTTACATGGAAATATTCGCCGAAAACACCATCTTTGAAGTTAGAGAACTTCCAGCCGGAAAGCATACCGCCAGAGTGCATAGCAAAGCCTTCTTGCGCAGCTTTGGAATTCCAGTCAGGAGTAATTGCAGAAACCAGAACCTTATCACCAACTTTGAAGTCTTTTACCAGTTTACCAACTTCTACGACTTCGCCTACAGCTTCATGACCTAAAATCATATTGTGACGATCGCCGATTGCTCCGGCCCAAACAGTGTGTACATCAGATGTACAAGGTGCCAGTGCGATAGGTTTACAAATGGCGTCCATAGGACCACAAGCAGGAATATCCTTTTCAATCCAACCGGTTTCACCAATGCGTAACATTGCAAATCCCTTCATTTTTCTCTACCTCCTTCGTCTAAATGAAAAAATGAACTTTCATTTCGGTGTTGCGTGGAAATGCGATCCACTACAATAACCATAACACATTGTCTAAAAAATGTCAATGAAGAGAAACCTTATTTTACAATCTTTTCCAAAATTATTTTGAAAAAGTTTTGCTTTACTATGGAAAAGGCTTTACCTTTTCCATAGTAAAGCAGTTGTACTTATTTCCATAATCTTAGTGTATCGGAAGATCATTGATATTAGCAAAAATAATTTTGCCATATTTGACTATAGTTTCTGAAAATTTTACAAAAGATAATAGAAATAAGCCATGATTTGGGTAAACCGCCATAGTATTACAAAAGTTTCTTGAAGACAAGGAATTTTGTTATTATAATATAATAAAGGCAATTTTAGGGAGGTGCAATTCATGAAAAAACTATTTCGTTGTGCAGATTTATTTATTCAGAAATGTAACTGGAAGGATTTTGCGTTGGTTAAAATCTGTCTTTGCGCCATGGGTCTTTGGATTGGTGTCAATGCACCAAAGGAAAAGAAAAAATCATTGTGTGTTGCAGCAGGAACTATGTTTTTCTTGACCTATATCCCATTAATGATGAAATTTGGTAAGGTACTGAAAGATCACTGGAATGATTGAGAAAAAAGCTTTGCGATTCTTTTTCGCAAAGTTTTTTACTGGTTTCCATTTTTATAGAACAAAATCTTTTTTTTTGAAAGGAGACTGTTTTTTTTCTATAAATATGCTATAATTTCTCCGAAAGAAATTTTGGATCATAAAAACGAAAGAGGGATGTCATTTTGACACTGAAAGAGTTAGAAATTGGAAAATCTGCTGTCATTCTTTCTGTTGATGGGGAAGGTGCTTTGCGGCAGCATTTTTTAGATATGGGATTGATCCCTGGAACAGTAGTAAAGTTAGTGAAATATGCACCCATGGGAGATCCTATGGAATTATTGGTACATGGGTATGAATTGACATTACGTCTGGATGATGCGCAAAAAATTCAGATTTCGGAGCAGGAAGAAACAAAAGCACAGCCAAAAGCGCAGCGGGAAACGCGTGCGATTCCTCACCCCGGTCTGGGTGAAGGCGGTAAATATCATGATAAAGAGCAGGAACATCCATTGCCAGAAGGAACGATTTTAACTTTTGCATTGGCTGGGAATCAAAACTGTGGAAAAACAACACTTTTTAACCGTTTAACAGGTTCTAACCAGCATGTTGGTAATTTCCCCGGTGTTACCGTAGACCGCAAAGACGGTGTCATAAAGGGACATCCGGATACATTGATCACAGACCTGCCGGGAATTTATTCCATGTCGCCTTATAGCAGCGAGGAATTGGTAACCAGAAGCTTTTTGCTCCATGAAAAGCCGAAAGGAATTATCAATATCGTTGATGCATCCAATATTGAGCGAAATCTGTATTTGACCATGCAATTATTGGAATTGCGTGTGCCTATGGTAGTGGCGCTGAATATGATGGATGAAGTGTGGGAAAATGGCGGTTCGATCCGTATTAACGAAATGGAAGAACTGCTGGGCGTACCCGTTGTACCCATTTCCGCCGCAAAAAACCAGGGCATTGATGAATTGGTAAACCATGCCATTCATGTGGCAAAATATCAGGAAAAACCGAAACGTCAGGACTTCTGTGATGCACAAGAAGGAGAAAGCGGCGTTCACCGCTGCATTCATGGTATTATGCACTTATTTGAAGACCATGCCAGAAAAGCGGATATCCCCCTTCGTTTTGCAGCATCTAAGTTAATTGAAGGAGACCAGAGAATATTGGATCAACTGGCTCTGGATGATAACGAAAAAGATATGTTAGAGCATGCCATCTGTCAGATGGAAAAAGAATTAGGCATGGACCGCGCAGCTGCGATGGCGAACATGCGGTTCCAGTTTATCCAAAAAGTATGTGACGAAACAGTAGTAAAACCGAAAGAAAGTAAAGAACATGCCAGAAGCAGACAGATAGACCGCATTTTAACGGGAAAATATACTGCACTGCCGGCCTTTATCGGCATTATGGCATTGGTGTTTTTCCTGACTTTTGGCGTCATTGGACCTTGGTTACAGGGTATCTTGGAAATGTTTATTGGCATATTGCAGGAATCCACTGCAAATCTATTGGCAGCTGGAAAAGTAAATGCAGCCATGCAGTCCTTAATTTTAGATGGTATTTTCAATGGCGTAGGCAGCGTGCTTAGCTTTTTGCCCATTATTGTAACGCTATTTTTCTTCCTTTCTATGTTGGAAGACAGTGGTTACATGGCAAGGGTCGCGTTTGTGATGGATAAGCTGCTGCGGAAGATCGGTCTTTCCGGCAGAAGCATTGTACCAATGCTGATTGGCTTTGGCTGTACGGTACCGGGTGTCATGGCAAGCCGTACCCTTTCTTCGGAACGAGACCGTAAAATGACTATCCTATTGACACCGTTTATGAGCTGTTCTGCGAAACTGCCTATTTATGGATTTTTTGCCGCAGCATTTTTCCCGGAGCGCACGGCACTTGTTATGGTGTTGCTGTATTTTGGCGGTATCTTTATGGGCATTTTGGCAGCTTTGATTATGCGTAAGACTCTTTTCCATGGGGAAGCTGTACCGTTTGTTATGGAACTACCCAATTACCGGCTGCCTGCTGCAAAAAATGTGGCACAGCTTTTATGGGAAAAAGCAAAAGACTTTTTGGAAAGAGCTTTTACGATAATCTTTTTAGCAACCATTGTCATCTGGTTTTTACAGAGTTTTGATCTGCATTTTAATTTGGTTGCAGACTCTTCAGAAAGTATTCTGGCAGACATTGCCGGAGCGATTGCTCCTGTATTTACACCGCTGGGCTTTGCCGATTGGCGCATTTGTACTGCTTTAATTACTGGATTTTTAGCAAAAGAAAGTGTGGTTGCTACTTTATCCGTATTGATTCCTGGAGAAATGCTGTTACAGATGCTTTCTACGCAAAGTGTAGCAGCATTATTGACATTCTGCCTTTTATACACACCTTGTATTGCAGCAATTGCAGCGATCAAGCGTGAATTGGGTGGTAAATGGGCTGCGGCTGTTGTAGTTGGTCAATGTGTTGTGGCATGGATTGCAGCATTTTTTGTATATCATATTGTCTCTATATTAGGCATACTATAAAATATAGATGAAATCGGTTCTTTCAAAAGAACCGATTTTTTATGAAAAAAAGATAAATTTCAAAGAACATACGTTATGTTTATCTATGACTATTGCATTTTGGATAAAAGCACCAAGGTTTATTTCTGGCATACCATATTATGGAATAATAATAGAAAGCAGGGATACACTTTGGCACAACAAGATCCTATGTATCAAAGATGCCGTAGCGTATGTCCTTTTTATTGTATGTGCGAAGGATGTCCAATGGCAGGACCAACTGGTGCCACTGGAGCTACGGGAAGTGTAGGACCGATAGGACCAACAGGCGCAACAGGACTAACAGGAATGATTGGTGCTACGGGAGCTGTTGGTCCCACAGGCGCAACGGGACCAACAGGAGCAGATGGTGAAACAGGTACAACAGGTCCCACAGGCGCAACAGGACCGACAGGCGCAACGGGACCCACAGGAGCCACTGGTCCGGCAGGAGCCGACAGTGAAACAGGTGCGACAGGTCCCACAGGCGCAACAGGACCGACAGGCGCAACAGGACCAACAGGAGCCACCGGTCCGGCAGGAGCCGACAGTGAAACAGGTGCAACAGGACCCACAGGCGCTACGGGAGCTACGGGTCCCACTGGACCAACCGGTCCTACCGGTGCAAGCGGACGTATAGGTGTAGCTGGTCCGACTGGTCCGGCTGGCGCTACTGGACCGACTGGTGCAACAGGACCAACAGGGGCTACGGGTCCAACTGGCGCAACCGGCGTGACAGGTCCGACCGGTGTTACCGGCGCAACCGGCGTTACCGGTCCGGAAGGCACTATTCCAGATGATATTTTTGCTTCGTTTATCAATACACAATATCTTTTGGTTCCGGGAACAAAAATATTTATTTTCCCAGATATTACAGATCCAACAGGCAATATTCAGCTGGTCAATAGTGGAGAAATTTCTCTTGCGGCGGGATATTATCTAATTTCTTACAAAGTTTCTGGTGTATTTGCGGCACCCAATTATATGCAAGTTACACCGTTTTATAATGGAACCGCCCATTTGGAGACGGGCATTTATTTTGCAACAAATTCAAATGGCTCCAGCGCATGTGGTTCGGCGGATATCATTTTGTATACACCGACAGGTACCATATTTAGTCTGAATTATAACGGGTCTGCACAGGCTACGGAAGGTGAAATTAACATTACCATATTAAAACTGCGCAGAACTTCTTAACGAGAGAAAAAGGTATTTTCTTTCTTTTGCAGAATAATACAATAGAGAAAAAATTCGTTTTCCCAAAGTGGAAAGGGGTTGATGAGATGAGAAAAGGATTTTTCTTAGTGGCGCTGTTTAGTGTTGGATTCTCTATTTCAGCTTTGGCCAGTGAAATAGCCTTGCAACCTGATTTTGGTGCCTATACCCTTTCCATAGATACAGCAGAGGAAACAACTGCGAAGTTTTCTTCTGCGAAAATGGAACAAACAATCTTGACATTTTGTCAGACTGCATCGGAAAGAGGAGTAGCACAAGATACGTACTTGCTGACGGTGCAAAAGGGGAGTTATATTACAGTAAAGGATGGCAGCTGCAATGGTACTGGATATATCCTTACAGCGGATAAGCGATATGTACCAATGGGAGAGGATACACTTTTCAGTGGTAGAGCGGAAGGGTTTGCCTCGGGCATTGATTTATTGAAAATAGGAGATATTTCTATTTGTTTTGTCGATGAAATGGCACCTCATTTTACAGACGTTAAAACGGGAGCGTATTACGAAAAACCAGTTAGCTGGGCAGTAGAAAGCGGTATTACCGGTGGGACCACAGCTACAACTTTTTCACCGGAGGATGTTTGTACCCGTGCACAGGCTATTACTTTTCTTTGGAATGCATATGGCAGACAAAAAACGGAAATGAAACAGTCGTATGCGGATGTGAAAGAAACGGACTATTTTTATGAAGCTGCGATTTGGGCAAAAAACAAAGGAATTGTTACAGGTGAAATGTTTGAGCCAAGTTTAGCTTGCACCCGTGGTGAGATGAGCAGATTTCTTTGGAATTTGGCGGGCACGCCAAAAGTGACGGTGAAGACCCCTTTTCGTGACATGGGTGAATATGCAGATGCCATTTGTTGGGTGTATGAACAAAAGATTGCAGGTGGAATTTCTGATACCACATTTTCTCCTGAAATGGCATGTACCCGTGGACAAATTATCACATTTCTCTATAATGCCATGCAGTAAAGAAAAAGACGGGGCTTCTTTATAAGAAAAAAACAGCTGAAATTTTGGCTAACAGTAAGGATTTCAGCTGTTTCTTTTTTATCTGGATTTTTCTTCTGAAAACAATCGCTGCAATTCCCCTTAAGAAATCAAAAGAAAATTGTTTTCTAAAGGGAAGATTATTTTTGAAGTGATTTTTCGTTTCTGATGTTTATGGCTGTTTTTCTATCCGTTCCAAAATTTGTGCAGGTGTAAGAGATTCTTGCATTTCTTTTGGTGTTAATGAACGAAGTATGCGGCAAGGATTTCCTACGGCAATGACGCCATCTGGAATATCCGATGTCACGACGCTGCCTGCCCCAATCACCACATGAGATCCTATGGTAACACCGGGACAAACCTGTACACCGCCCCCAAACCATACGTGGCTGCCTACATGAATGGGCTTTGCGTATTCCACATCCACTTCCCGCAATCCGGAAGCAATGGGATGTGTGGCGGCATAAAATCCGCAATTAGGACCAATGAAGACATGATCTCCAAAAGTTACTTCGCCGCAGTCCAAAATCACACAGTTATGATTGGCAAAAAAATGCTCTCCGATGGAAGTATGAATGCCATAATCACACCAGAAAGGAGACATAATTAAAAAATGTTCCCCGGTTTTTGCCAATATTTTCCGCATTAGTTCTCTTGCTTGAGATTCCTGAGACGGAAGAAGCTGGTTATAGGCAAAACAAAGGTCTTTACAGCGATTGCGCATTTCACAAAGTTGGGGATCCGTGCCATTATAATATTTACCAGATAACATTTTTTCATGTTCTGTCATTTTTTGAATCCTCCTTTTCCCATGTCTTATTATAATGAAAAAGATAATTTTTTGCAAATAATCTATATAACCAGTTTTTTTCAAAACTTTGTCGACAGAAAGCGTATTTTATGTTAGAATCAAGAACAAATCTTACTGTAAATGATCGTCAGAATTTTCATTCTTTGGCAAGAGTATGAGGGAGCATAATCTTGAAAAAAGAAAAATCATTTTGACGATCCGTAATTTTATATAGTTCTGATTTTTTATGAAGATCGGAAGCTGTGGGTATGAAAAATGAGAAGTTTGCAGAAAAGATTTTGGCACTATGGGAGCGTGCCGGGGAAAAATCCCCATATGATGCAACGTTAGAATCGGTTGAAAAGGGCGAAGCAAGAACTTTACCCGATTCCAAAGGGGAGATGAATCATGAATTATATAGAGCTTTCGGGTACCAATGCAGTTTGTCGCAGTCTTTTGATAAAAACATTGGAACCAGTATGCAAAAAGTATGAATTGACTAGGCTGGAATTGGATGTGCTGCTATTTTTACAAGATACTGGAAATAAGGGGGATACGGCGGCGGATTTAGTAGAAATGCGTAAGTTAAGTAAATCCCATGTATCTTTGGCAGTATCCAAATTGTATGAAAAAGGTTTGATTGATAAAAGATATGAAGATGGTAACCACAAAAGCATTCATCTGTTTTTAACATATCGTGCTGCGCCAATTGTGGCAGATGGATTGGAGGCAGAACAGACGTATTTGCGTCTGCTGTTTAAAGGGTTTACAAAAGAAGAACAGAAGATGATGCAGACATTTATGGAACGTGTGAAGCGGAATGCATTACTTGCATTGGAAAAGATATAAGTATGAAATGATCCCGCAGCAAAAAAAGCTGTGCGCGAAAGAAAGCGCACAGCTTTTTTAATTGCCAAAAGGCAGGTAAGTCCAAATTACGGCAAAGAGAAGTACGGGCAGCAAGTTTGCTACTTTAATTTTTCTATCCCGTAATAAATTGATACCCACACAGAAAATAAGGATATTGCCGGTCAAAGAAATATTCCACATTGCGCTGTCGTTCAGAATAGGCTCAATCAATCGTGCAAGCAGCGTCATGGTCCCTTGGCAGATGCCTACGGGAATGGCAGAGAAAGCACAGCCTCTGCCTAAAGAGGCACTCATCGTAGTAATAATGACAAAGTCGATGATTCCTTTGGTTATCAGTGTGCTGGGATCACCTAAAATGCCATCTTGAATGGAACCAACAATGGCCATCGCACCAATGCAGACGGTTAAGGATGCGGTAACGAAAGCGGTAACAAACGTAGAGTCACCACTATTGCCTGTTTTTTGCTTCAGCCATTCGCCGAACTGTTTCATTTTAGTGTCTAAATCGATCCACTCTCCCATAATTGCGCCAAAGGTGAATGAAAAAATCATCATCATGGTATAACCGCTGGAAAGGGTGCCATCGGAAATGGTCAGCATTTTTTCCATCACACCGCCAACAGACATAAACGTGGTAAACAACCCGCACGCGGTAATGAGGATTTCCTGATAGCGTGCCGTCAGAAATTTACCGAAGAAAATGCCGAAGAATCCGCCAACTACAATAGCACCTACATTAAAAATTGTTCCTAATCCAATCATTTTAGTCCCCTTATTTCTTTTCTTGTTGGTTATCAAGTGTTAGCCTATGGAGATTCCTGCAAAACATAACATGGCTAATATCCCTAAGTGCAGGGGATAGAATAAATAGCCAAAGAGACGAAATGCTTTGCTTTGTATTCCTTGTTTACCGTTGTAAAGCCAAATCAGTGGCAAGGCAAGCAGTGCGAATCCCTGAATCGGAAAAGCAAAGGAACCAAGTTGTATCGCTTGTCCAGCCAAGAGGTAACAGTTGATGAAAGCCATGGCGATAAACTGCCAAACTTTGCTGAGTGGTTTTTGTCTGGTAAAATAGAAAACCAAAATCATGAAAACGCCAAATATACTATAATCTACCATGCCAAAAAGTGCAATCAGCAACGACAATGTAACATAGCAGGCGTATTTCATGCGCTGGGAAGCCAAAGGCTCGGTTTGTGCCTGATCAATGGCAGAAATGGAAACTAACCCTAATAGCAGTGTAAACATAACATTTTGATGGAAGGGGTAAAAAATAGTGCCGCCTGCTATCAAATCAAAAGGAATTTCTGAAATCAGGGCAAAAAGAAAAAGCCGTTTGGCATATGCTTTTACATCATGGGTATGAAAATATCCTTCCACTAACTCAAATGCAAAAATGGGAAAAGCCAGACGTCCCAAACAGTTCATCCAGATATTGCCTGAGATAAGAGCAATCCAGGTGTGATCTATGAGCATTGAGAGCATTGCGATCATCTTTAAAGTGGAAGAAGAAAAAGATAAGCTGCGTTTTTCCAATATATCCCTTCTTTATGTAAATGATTTATTTATAACGCGGTAAGTATATCATTTTTTATTTGGAAAGTAAAGAAAAGAAAGAATGGTCAAAAAAACAGACATTGACAGGAATGCAAAAAGGGGATATGGTGAAATCATAGACAATATTTTTTATGGATGAGGGGGAAGAATAGATGAAACTGGTAATCATAGCACCACGTGGAAAAATGGGACGGTTAATTGTACAGTCTGGTGCCAAACGGGATAGTTTTGAATGGATTGCGGGCGTGGCGCCGAAGGGCGGAGAATATATTGGAATGGATCTGGGAGATGTAGCAATGGTAGGGCATCCTTTGGGTGTGCCGGTAGTGGATGATTTGGAAAATGTTATCGACCAGTGCGATATGGTAATCGATTTTTCTACGAAGGAGTGTTCCTTACAAGTGCTGGATTGCGCGCTGCGTCATAAGAAGGCATTGATTTGCGGCACAACAGGTTTTGACGCAGAAGAAATGAAACGGTTTCAGAAGGCATCCCAAGAGATTCCTTTGTTATTTGCTGCGAACACTTCCAAAATGGTCAATTTAATGCAGGAGATTCTGGCTGTGGCGGCAAAGGCGCTGAAAGATCAGGTGGATGTGGAAATATTGGAAATGCATGATCGTCAGAAAAGGGATGTACCCAGTGGAACTGCCAAAGAAATGGGAGAGACCATTGCGCACGCACAACACAAAGAGCTGGATGAATGCGCAGTTTTTGGCAGAGCGGTTGGAGAAAATCCCAGACAGGCAGGAACGATTGCCTTTCATTCTGTGCGGGCAGGAAATTGGCCTAGCAGCCATACGGTAATTTTTGGTGGAATGGGTGAGAGATTGGAAATTTCCCATCATGCTTATGATTGGGTTTGCTTCGCAGAAGGCGCCTGTGATGCAGCTGTATTTTTATGGAAAAAAGAAGCGGGTTTTTATACTATGAAGGATGTATTACAACAGACTTAAGTATAAAAGAGAACGTGTGGTTAGGGGCTTCTTCATAAGAAAACAAATATTGCAGGAATCTCATACAACACAAGAGATTCCCGCAATTTTATTTTTATCGGAATTGTTTTCTTATGAAGATAGCCATCGCAATTCCCCTTAAGAAATCAAAAGAAAGAAAAATAATGTTTTCTTAAGGGAAGATTGCTTTATCCACACGTTCTTTTTTATAATTTAGCCTAAAATCAATTTGACCACAAAGAGAATGGCAATGATCACGATTACGGGATTTAAATCTTTCGTCTTGCCGTTCATCCGCTTCAAAAGTACATAAGAAATTACACCAAATACTTAACCTTCGGAAATGCTATATGCAATTACCATCATCAAGATGCAAATGAAAGCAGGGAATCCTTCCGTATCATCGGAGAAATTGATCTGTGTGACATTCTCTGCCATAAACAGACCAACGACAACCAATGCGGGAGTAGTTGCAAAAGAAGGAATCATGGTGATGATAGGAGAGAAGAACAATGCCAGCAAGAAAAAGCAACCAGTTGCGATGGCAGTCAGACCAGTGCGTCCGCCAACGGTAACACCAGAAGCGTTTTCTACGAAAGTGGTAACGGTGGAAGTACCTAAAATAGCACCGGCTGTAGTTGCAATGGCATCGGCGAATAGTGTGTTGCGAATACGAGGCAGTTTATTGTTTTCATCTAACATATTTGTTTTTGTTGCGACACCGATTAAGGTACCTAAGGCATCCAATAGATCTACAAACAGAAAGGAAAATACAATAACTCCGAAATCCCTGATAGAAATACCGCTAAAACTAAATTTTCCTAAAACCATGCAGGAACAACCGATTACAGGAGAAATACAGGCAGCACTTAACAGTACATTAGCGCCCATTTTGGAAGTGTTAAAAATGTTTACCACCAGAATATAAACCATGCTCATCAAAGTACTCAGACCAGCCATAATTTTTGCTTTAATATTATTTTTTCAGATAAAAGAGTTTCACTAAAGGTTGTATTTTAAACTGTCTCCTTTTTATGATTTGTTTGACGCATTGATCTGTTAAGGAAAAAACCATCCCCTATCTTAACAACCAGATTGTATGGTATCAAATAGAAAGAGAATGTTTGCCGTTAAAGGGGGCGGTTTGATTTTTGGCACAATGGATAAAATAGGAAAGATTGTTGGGAATATAAGGATGATAAAAACGAAAATAAAGCAATAAATTTTTTGCTGCGGTGTTAAATAGAAAATGGATTTTTGCAGAAATCAGATCCCAAAAAGAAGGATTGCATTTTTTTTGTAAATCCAGGGCAAGACTTGTCAAAAGTATGCCCTTTATGCTATGATAAAAAACAATAGTAATTTCTAATTTTTCTTAGATAGAAAAAGTACAGGCATATAGGATAAGAAAAATGGAGGGTCATTATGAAACATGAAACCGTTTTGGTTCTGGATTTCGGCGGACAGTATAATCAGCTGATTGCCAGACGGGTTAGAGAATGCAATGTGTATTGTGAAGTAAAGCCTTGCACCATGTCTCTGGAAGAAATCAAAGAGATGTCACCGAAGGGTATTATTTTCACCGGTGGTCCCAATAGTGTATACGATCCTGCATCTCCCCATATCAGTAAAGAAATTTTTGAAATGGGAATCCCGATCTTGGGTATTTGCTATGGTGCACAGTTGTTTGCGTATACTTTGGAGGGCGGGAAAGTAGAAACTGCACCCGTTAGTGAATATGGTCATACAGAAGTAACTGTGGACCAGAGTGATGTATTGTTTTCTAATGTAAATGAAAAAACTGTATGCTGGATGAGCCACACGGACTATATTGCACAGGCTCCTGACGGTTTCAAAGTAACTGCAAGCACTCCTGTTTGCCCTGTCGCTGCTATGAGCTGCCCGGAAAGAAAGTTATATGCAACCCAGTTCCATCCGGAAGTTATGCACAGCGTAGAAGGTATGAAGATGCTGCGCAACTTTGTTTATGATGTATGCGGATGCACTGGAGACTGGCAGATGTCTTCTTTTGTGGAAACAACGGTTGCACAGCTGAGAGAAAAAATTGGCAATGGCAAAGTGCTGTGTGCGCTTTCTGGCGGCGTGGATTCTTCTGTAGCAGCTGTTTTGCTTTCTAAGGCAATTGGTAAACAGCTTACTTGTGTATTTGTAGACCATGGTCTGCTGCGGAAAAATGAAGGCGATGAAGTAGAAGCAGTATTTGGTCCTGATGGTCCCTACGAATTGAACTTTATTCGTGTGAATGCACAGCAGAGATATTATGATAAGCTGAAGGGTGTAACAGAACCGGAAGATAAGAGAAAAATTATTGGTGCAGAATTCATTCGCGTATTTGAAGAAGAAGCGAAGAAGATTGGCGCAGTAGATTTTTTGGTACAGGGGACCATTTATCCTGATGTCATTGAGTCTGGTTTGGGCGAATCTGCTGTGATTAAGTCTCATCACAACGTAGGCGGTTTGCCGGATGTAGTTGACTTTAAGGAAATCATCGAGCCTTTGCGGATGCTCTTTAAGGATGAAGTCAGAAAAGTAGGTCTGGAACTGGGTATTCCTGAATATTTGGTTTATAGACAGCCTTTCCCGGGCCCTGGTCTAGGCATTCGTATTATTGGTGAAGTAACAGAAGAAAAGGTTAAAATTGTACAGGAAGCCGATGCAATTTACCGGGAAGAAATTAAAAAGGCTGGCATTGACAAGAATTTGGGACAGTACTTTGCGGCTCTGACCAACATGCGTTCTGTAGGTGTTATGGGCGACTTTAGAACTTATGATTATGCAATTGCCCTGCGTGCAGTCAATACATCCGACTTTATGACTGCTGATGCAGCACAGATTCCTTGGGAAGTCCTTGCAAAGGTAACCAACCGTATTGTCAATGAGGTAAAGGGTGTTAACCGCGTGATGTACGATTGCACCGGTAAACCTCCGGCAACTATTGAGTTTGAATAATATATTAATATACCAAGCACAAAAAAAGCTCGATTTAATCGAGCTTTTTTTGTGTTTGATGCTCCCAAGTGATACACTTTATAACACTACTTTTTTAATGATTCTTGTTTATTTTTTTCTCCCCAAACACATAATTGATCTAAAATTGGCATTAAAGATTTTCCTTTATCAGATAAAAAATATTCAACTTTAGGTGGAATTTCTTGATATTCTTTTCTTATGATTAATTTATATTCTTCTAATTCCTTTAAATTAGATGTTAAGGTTTTAAAAGAAATAGGATCTAAAAATCTTTTTAGCTCATTATACCTAAATGTTCCATAAAAAGCTAATGAATACAAAATTGGCAATTTATATTTTCCTGAAATTAAAGACATGGTATAGGCGAAACCTGTTTCTTCAAAATTCATATTTGGTTTTATACAATCTTTCATTTTTACACTCTCCTTTAGGTAAGTACTTCACAAAAGTAATGTAACATATTATAATGTATTTGTAAAGATGATGCGATGAATAAAATAGATTGAATGGAGTAATAAAACATTTATGAAACGCTTATAATTTGGTAAAATCAATTAAATGATTTTATGAAATTAAATAAAATGAAGGGAGGGTTGATTTTTACCGGAAAAATAAAGTATCAGACTATAAGAAGGTAGTAACAGTAGCAAACAAGTATGTGGAGGGTTGCAGAGAAGGAAAAAGCGATATTATGTATGGTTGTTTAAATGGAGAATTAAATGCAGGTTCTATGAAAACTTATATGGAGTGTAGATCAATTTGATGCAGATTCAAATACAAAAACAAGAGTTGATGTTTTAAGTATAGAAGGGACCACAGCTGTTGTTCGAGTAACATTAGAAGATTGGCATAGAATTGCATTTACAGATTTTTATCGTTTCATATAAATTGATGGAGAATGAAAAATAATCGCTAAGGTATTCCATCAATACAACTAAGTATCACTGTTAAATAAAATGATTGTTTATCAGTTTATTAAATTGAAAAATAGTCATGGAGGTACAATATGAACTTTTTAGAACTTGCTGAAGATAGGTACTCTGTTCGTTCTTATTCTAATAAACCAATAGAAGAAGAAAAAATGAACAGAATCTTAAGGGCTGCACAATTAACGCCAACAGCAGTTAATTATCAACCGCAAAAAATTTATATACTAAAAAGTCAAGAGGCACTTACTAAAATTCGTTCATTAACAAATGCAATTTATAATGCTCCTGTTGTCTTTCTCATTTGCTCAGATGAAACAAAAACATGGAAAAGTTCATAGGAAAAGGGTTATACAACAGGTGAAATGGATGCAAGTATAGTATGTACTCATATGATGCTAGAAGCATGGGAACTTGGCATTGGATCAGTGTGGGTAAGACTATTTGATTCTAAAGAGGTTTCAGAAGTCTTTAATTTACCTAAGCATATAATACCAAGGTGTTTATTGCCTATTGGATATCCGTCAGAGAATAGTAAACCTTATGCTCCTTGGCATTTTGTATATAGAAATATTGAGGATTTTACAGAAGAGTTATAATTATCTTGGAATTTTTATAGATTGATGATGAAATAAAAAATGGAGGATTTTTTATGAGAAAAAATATTAACACTACAGAAGCAATATTTCCAATGCCAGTATTAATGGTTGCAACTTATAATGAAGATGGAACTATTGATGTGATGAATGCTGCATGGGGAACTATGTTGTCAAGAAACCAAGTGATACTTAATTTGACAGAAACGCATAAGACTGTTCAGAATATAAAGAAAAGAAAAGCATTTACAGTTAGCATAGCAGATAGTAAGCATGTTGTTGAAGCAGATTATTTTGGAGTAGCATCAGGAAATAATACTCCAAATAAATTTGAAAATAGTGGACTAACGGCTACAAAATCAGAAAATGTAGATGCACCAATTATTAACGAATTTCCTATTTGTTTCGAATGTGAATTTATAGAATATCAAGATGATGAATATGGCTGTGGAGTAATAGGAAAAGTAATAAATGTAACTGCTGATGAAAATGTTATGAGTGGGGATAACGTCGATATTGAATTAGTTAATGCTATTGCGTTTGATCCATACACGCATGGGTATTATAAAGTTTCTGAAAGAGTAGGAGAAGCTTTTCAGGATGGATTACAATTAAAAAAGTAAATATGGATATAGAACAGATAGTTTCTTAAAAACTATCTGTTTTTTATGTTATTAGCAGTTTGATAAACTTTGATATATTAGATGGACAAAATAAAAATTTAATAAGACCAGCTTACATTCAGATCCGAATTATTAATTTCATAGTTCTATACTATGTACGCAAAGAGTACTCATAGTGAGCACAAAATGAGTACAAATAATCAGGATTTGCGGAATAATAGAGACATATGATATAAATTCAAGAAAAATATACATGAAAAACTATAAAAAAGGCAGAAAACCAATTCAGAGGAAGCGAGTTCGAATCATTTCAGAAACCTGAAATATCCTGATATAACTATGTTTTGAGAGGTTAAGTGCCTCTGTGGTAAAGATTTGGCAACATTTTTCATGATTCATAAAAAGAGAGCTAACTGATTTTAATTCATCAGTTAGCTCTTTTCCTGTTTTACGATTTTTGACTGCCAATGCCTTCCATTTCATTAGGTACTTATAGAAATGTACACATATCTGTTTTGAAAGCAATGTTTATTTGACATAGGAGGAACAAAAAATCGGTTTATGCTTCCAAATGTTCCATTTGTATAACATCATTTGTATTAGGATTCACTGAATGCCCGTTCCAGCATCATCCAAAGGTGTCCCGCAACATAAGAGTATTATTTTTTTACAGCTGATACAAGCAGCATCATTGGACGGCGCATTTCATTTTTCATTCCTTCCAGATGCATCATTTCTTCTGGCGGTTGCGGTTCAATAATATGTCGCAATTCAAATCCATTTTGCAGCAGTGTATTCAGATACGTTGTTAGTGTTCTATGATACTTTATCACTTTTTCACCTAAAAATATGGCTTCTCTGCGACCTTCATAATAGTAGTTATCTACTGGAAAATGCAAAATGGTTCCGTTTTTATCGTAATACCAGTCTTGGGTTCCATAGGAAGTAAACACAGGGTGTTCAACAGAAAAAACAAAATTTCCATTTTTTTTGATCCAACGGGAAATATTTGCAACCAATGGTTCAAACTTTTCTATATAGTGAAATGCCAATGAACTGAGAATGACATCAAATGTATTTTCAGAGAAATGCAGATCTTCCATAGCAATACACTGGTAATCGATTTTTGGATCAGAATTGATTCTTTGTGCAGTTTGAATCATTTTTTGGGAAATATCTGTTCCCAGAACATATTTAGCTTGATGATCCGCCGCATATTTGCAGTGCCAACCATAACCACAACCTAGATCCAATACCGTTTTTCCGCAAAAATCAGGAAAGATCTTTTGCAGCTCTGACCATTCACCGGCGCCTTGCAAACCTTTTTGGGAACGCAGCATCTGACTATATTTTTGGAAAAACAGTTCGTTATCATACTTATTTTCTTTCATTTTTACTTCCTCCCATTTGAATATCTGAAACAGTTTTAGTTATTTACTTGGATTCATGCAATCTTCTGAGAAATGATACCGCTACACATATGCTTTGTTATCCTTTCAAGTTTTGGAAATTGCAGAGCACTTTTCTGCACAGAAAGCTATTTTTCTATGATAATACCTAGGGAAAGTTTTTTTAAAAACGATGATATTCCATGACATAGTTGGTAAGAAAAATACCATTTCGTTCCACTTGTTGTTCTTTTACCGCTTGATATCCCCTCTTTTCGAAAAAAGGCCGTGCGGTAATGGATGCATGGGTAACGATTTTGGATGTATTTACAGATTGTTCCAGTTCATTGCAAAGTGCGGTTGCAATACCCCTATGCTGGTAATCTGCGTGGACATATAAGTGGTCTAAATAGCCCGTTTGATCGATATCCCCAAATCCTACGATCCTATGATCTATTTCAGCGATTTGTGTGTTATGGGCGAGAAAGGAAGTATTCCATTCAGATAAGTCTAAATTTGAATCTGCCCAGGCATGTATTTGTGGCAGAGAGTAATCTTTTCCATTGATGATATA
>CALWKY010000045.1 GCA_944381395.1 uncultured Lachnospiraceae bacterium | reverse complement strand
AGTGCCTTGCTGCGGCGGCTTAGAACGGGCTGTAAAAGAAGCAATTGCAGGAAGTGGAAAAGAAATTCCACTGCAAGTGATTACACTTTCTGTAGAAGGTACTATATTGGAAGGATAAACTATAGGAAAAAGAAACATCATAAGCAGACTTCCCATAAGAAAACATTGATTTTCTTATGGAGATGACTCTTAACGGATGTTTTTTTCTATCTGGAAATCGGTGAGACAGTCTGGAAAGGAAAGATAGAACCACATTTTTGACTTAGAAATTTCCAGCAAGGACAGTTTTTTCTGTCTATACTTAGGAAAAAGCGAAATTACGATGGCTGCCCTTAGAGAAAAAACAATGCAGCTAAAAAAGAAGCTCCTAAGGGAACGTTGTCAAAAGAAAGTACGGTATGGTATGCTGAAAGAAAAGAACTTTCAGTGTAACAAGGACAAGAAGAAAAAATAGGTTTTGTATGGTTACAGAGAATCTGAAAAGCTGGATTCCAATCGTCCGCTTTCCTTTTTTATGAAAGGAGGAATTTTTGTGTATCTTGCTCATTTTCGTGCAGATCTTCCGGCAGAACATACCATCCAGCAGCATAGCCAGCAGACAGCAAACTTATGCCGGCAGTTTGCCATACCAGAACTGGCGGATATGATGTATGTGATGGGATTGTTACACGATGTCGGGAAGTATCAACCATCCTTTCAGAAAAAAGTACGCGGTGCACATCGGATGGTGGAGCATGCGGCATGCGGCGCGAAGGCGGCGCAGGAACGGTACCAATCCGTGGTGGGATTGTTGTTGCAGTACTGTATTTGTGGGCATCATACAGGTATCCCCGATGGTGGATATGAAACAGACACGGAAGAAATGGCTTCTTTACAGGGAAGAATCCAGCGAAAAACGGAGGATTTTAGTGAGTATAAGAAAGAAATAATCATCCCGCAGCTGGATGAAGCGGGAATTTCAGCATTTTTACTTCGAGATTGTGGGGATAACTGGGATTTATTTGTGGATAAATTTGCGTTTTTTACACGGTATTGTTTTTCTTGTTTGGTGGATGCTGATGGGCTGGATACATCCAGATTTTATGGGAAAGACATGCTGGAAACTTTACCGGCAGATTTTGCGGTGTGTCTGGAGCGTGTGCATGGTGCGCAGACGGTTTTTACTTACCAGACGAAAGAAGAGATATACTGGAAGCGTTTACAAAAGCAGGTATCGGCGCAAAAGGGAGAAAAGGCGGATTTGTATATTTTAAACTTGCCAACGGGCAAGGCAAAAACATTATACGCCATGGAATTTGCTTTGGAACGCGCCATCGGGAAAAGAAAGAGCGTATCATTTACGTTATGCCTTACAATAGCACGGTGGATGAAACGGCGGAATGCTTAGAAGATATTTTTCAAGGGGAAGCGGTTATGTCTACGGGCGAAGATCCCTGCGGCAGTGTGCGTGGTCCAGTACAAATTCATTTTGCGCAAAGCATATCCCCCATTCAAATACAAGATGTGACCATTACCCGAAAAGCCAGAACCACAGAAGAACGACGGGCAACGGGCGAAACGGAAATGGGAAGAAAAAGCGTGATACCATATGCTTTATATCGGACGGAAGGCCATATTTCCGCGGCACAGGCGAATCAGGTGACAGATATGTCTCCGGAGGATGTAGCTTTATTATGGGAGGCAATTTTAAACCTATTTGAAGAAGATCATAGCGCGGCTCGGGGCAAAATGTGTACCAGAGGGTTATACATATTTCAGCATGACAGCATATTGGGAAACTGTCCCTCTCATCTGTTGTTTGAAAAAATCCAGATTCAACAAAAGACAATGGTACCCAGAAAGTTCAGTGATTACGAAGTTACCATTGACGAAAGAATGCCCCAAGGGGTAACGCTGATTAAAAAAGAATGGTAATTGCTTTTTTAGAAAAACTATCATTTATTACTGGATTGTGCGGATAGCGTGATGCTTGCGCCATAGTTTTTTTGAGAAAAAATAGAAAAAGGTCATTTCCTTGCGGAGGAATGACCTTTTTTATCGTGTAATCTATACCTTAACGAATCGAAACATAAAATGGGCTTTTCTCATTGATTCTTATGCTCTTCCACGATCTGCTGGATATAGCGGCTGCCAATCATCTGGTCGTATGTCAATAACCAATGCAGCCGCTCGATTTCTTCCCGTTCGCTTTCAGAAACACCCTCGGAATACAGGTTAAAAGCAGTGTTGATGACAGGGCACTTTTCGTAAACATCCATAAGGAAGTTTGTCTGTAAGGTGCGGGGTGCGTTTACATAGTCCAACATAAGGGGGGTTAACAGATAAGGGGAAACGCACTTGCCTTCTGCTTCATAATCGTTGCCGGTATCATAGTTGGCAAAAATTACATAGGGTACAGAAGTCATGGTGTATTTTTCTTCCTCTGTCCACTGGGCGGAATCGGCATGCTGTATGGTGCCGGTTTTGGTATAGATATCATAGTTATCGCCTAAGGTAGGCAGATGATCGCCAAACCACAATACAACAGTGGGTTTTTCTCTTGCCATAACGGCATCATAGATCTGCTTTAAAGCGGCATCGGAATCCTTTACGCCTTTGCAGAAATTCTGGAGGGTAACAATATCTTCCTCTGTCAAAGCATCTCCGGATACTTTAATATCCCAGTCATAGTCTTTAAACTTTTCATAGTACAGACCATGGTTTTCCATAGTGATACCCAACAGGAACAGACCGGTTTCATGCGCTTGATTTAATTCATAAATCACTTCATCTGCTAAAGTTTCATCGGTGATATACCAATAGCTATTCCATTTATAAGGTACATGCAGGTCATAATTGCCGCGGAAATCATCGATGCCCAGCAAAGGATAAACCCGATCCCGGTCATAGAATGTTTTCTCATATGTATGTATACCCACAGTATCATATCCCATTTCCCGGAAGTACCAGGCATAGGAATAGGTTTTATCGAAAATGTATTGCTTATGGGGAGAAGCGCCTTCGGGAAGGGGATTGGTACTCATACCAGTCATGACTTCGAACTCTGGACGACAAGTACCGCCGCCAAAGGAAGGAGAAATCATGGTGCCGGAAGGATTCTCTGCCGCAATTTCACGATAATATTTTAAAGGGTCCTCTGAGAACTCTACGCCATTTAAAACGGTAGGATCCCAATAAGATTCGGAAAGAATGATAATAACATCGGGATTTACCCAGTCTTCTGGAACGGTACCATCTGCCAGATAAGGTTCAAAAGATTCTTCCATAGTGTGGAGGCTATAATTCTGGGGCTCGCTGGTGTTTAAATAACCGAAGTTCAATAAAAAAGCAGTAATAAAGCCATTTTGCGCAAAATTATTATCCTGATCCGTAATGTTTTCCAGATCCAAACCGCAGAAGGAACAAAAGGCTTCATGTATCAGGGAACCACTTAAGCAGGCGTTGATAATAAAAAAGGAGACAACGCATGCCGCCAGCCGTTTTCCTAAGGTGCGGAAAAAAGGCGGACGAATCTGGGCAAAATAGAAAAATACAACCCACAAAATGGAAACAAAAGCGTATTCAAAAAGAGCATGGGGCAGTACAATCTGCGGCATAAAATCCGTGAAACTACCAGCATTGGATACTAACAGCAAATCCCAAGGGAAAAAATGCAGCTGCTGCAACTGGTATTTAAAGTAGTCAATGGCAGGAAAGAAAAAACCTACCAAGCCTAGAATTAATGCAGGAACAAAAGCACTGCCAAACAAATACATCATGCAAAGCATGAGCCCATACAGGATTAAAAAGGAAAAGATAAGAGAACCAAGCTGGGAAAAGAATTCAAAATTTTGGGGATTAGAAATCAAATTGCCACTGATGATAATCCATACAACAAAACCCATGATGCAAATTTGCCCCAAAAGTTGATTCCAGCGGTCTTTTTCAAAAAAATCAGAAAAAGACTGCCAAGGCTTTGTTTTTTTCACAGGAATACCAAAAAGAATGGTCTTCTTTTTCCAATGGGGAAAGTGTTTGACCATAAAAGCGGTTCTGCTTTGCGTAAACATCACAGAAAGTTCTTGCAGGTTTTCGCCGGTAACTTGCAGACGCAGGCAGATTGCCTGGAAGAATTTTTTGATTGCTTGAAAAAACGCTGACATAGAAAAGCCATCCTTACTTGTAAAGATTTTATGTTCTGTGCCCCGATTTGGGACCAAAGAAATGAACATATTATAGTACGTTTTTAACAAAAAAGCAATCGTTTCGCCAAAATGTAAGGTTTCAGAAAGAATAGGAATGTTTGCAAACTATGTGGTACTGTGATATGCTGTAACAAAAAGCGGAAAACAGGTGAGCGTATGATGGAACAGGAGCCTATTGGATTATATTTACATATTCCTTTTTGCAGACAGAAGTGCTTGTATTGTGATTTTCCTTCTTTTTCCGGACAGGAACGGTATTTTCAGGCTTACGTTGCCGCATTGAAAAAAGAAATCCGTGTTATGGGGGATCTCTGCCAGCAGCCGGTATCGTCTGTATTTATCGGGGGAGGCACGCCGACGGTACTTTCTGCAGAAGCATTAGGCGATATTTTGCGTTCCTTACAGGAGAGCTTTTTTTGGGAGCCAAATGCAGAAGTGACAGTGGAAGCAAATCCGGGTACGTTAGACGATCAAAAAGCAGAAGTACTTTTCGCAGGCGGTGTGAACCGGGTCAGCATGGGACTGCAGGCTTGGCAGGAAACATTGCTGCGCAGATTAGGCAGAATTCATGACAGAGCGGATTTTTTGCACAGCGTGGCGTGTCTGCGGAAAGCAGGATTTACCAACATCAATGTGGATTTAATGTTTGCGCTGCCGGGACAGACGGTACAGGACTGGGAAGAATCCCTGCGGGCAGTGGCAGAGCTGGGACTGCCCCACATTTCGGCATACAGTTTGATTGTGGAAGAAGGCACGCCATTTTACAAACTGCAGCAAACTGGAAATTTGATCCTGCCGGATGAAGAGACAGAACGAACTATGTATGAAATGACAGAATCTGTTTTAGCAGAATACGGTTTACAGCGGTATGAAATATCCAATTACGCGAAACCGGGAATGGAAAGCAGACACAACAGTTTCTATTGGCAGGGGAAGGAATACATTGGTATGGGTTTCGCATCCCATTCCTATTGGAAGGGGATACGCTATCACCGGACGGGAAATTTAAAGGAATATTTCTCTCAGGCAAAAGAAGGTATTTTCCAGCGGGAGGAGGAACAGATTTTATCCCAAGAGGATAAAATGAGTGAGTTTTTCTTTTTGGGATTACGTCAGACAGCTGGTGTCAGTCTCAGGGATTTTTTCCACCGCTTTGGGCAGGATGCGCAGACGGTATTTCCAGAAGCGATTGCTTCGTCCATTGCCGATGGACTGCTGTGTCGCAAAGAAGATCGTCTGGTTTTGACGAAACGGGGACTAGACTTATCCAATCAGGTTTTTATGCGGTTTGTATGAAAAAATAAAAAATGGTTTCTTTCCATTCCAGTTAAGGGGAATACAGCAATGGGCTTGGAAGATGAAAGGCAGGGAGGTGTTTTTGATAGGGTGTAGTGGAAATCAGTTAAAATTATTCGCAGCAATCAGTATGCTGATAGACCATATCGGAGTAGCTTTTTTTCCGGAAATAATAGGATTTCGCATCATAGGACGCCTTTCTTTTCCCATCTTTTCTTATTTTATTTATGAAGGATATGGACATACCCATAACAAACTGCGGTACTTTCGCAGGCTATTTGGATTAGGTATGGTTTGTGTTTTGGGCTATGCACTTTTTTCCGGAGAATTTTATGGTAATGTGCTGCTGACATTTTCTGTATCCATTGGTGTGCTTGCTTTCTTTGAGAAATTCTGCAAAAACTGGGAAGAATCCAAACCCTTTCAAAAAGTCGGCAGCATGATCCTTTTTGGCGGAGAATTGGCTGCGCTGGGCGTTTTGTGTACTTATTTTAGATTAGACTATGGTTTCCTTGGCGCGCTTTTGCCTCTTTTTTTACAGATCGGAAAATTGTTTTCTCAAAAGTTTCATAACAGTTTCCTGCCGCTGCTCTTTTTTGCAGCAGGATTGTTCCTTTTATGTCTGCAAAAAGGCGGTGTTCAGTGGTATTGCCTGCTTTCTATGCCGTTTTTGGCAATGTATAACGGTCAAAAGGGGCGGTTTTCTTTCCAGTATTGGTTCTATTGGTTTTATCCTATCCATTTGGTACTCATTGGAGCTGTTTCCAGTATCCTCTAAAGATGGGGTTGGACAGCTGTTGTAAACAATATGCACGAAAAGTGATTTTCTCCAAGGAAAAAGAAAATCACTTTTTTGTTTTGCTGCTGTTTTTGAGTGATAATCAAACAAATTTTTTGGCTGGAAGGAATGAATTTCTTTCTATTTAAAAAAAATAGGATAGAAATCCTGAAAAATTAGAATTAGCACTTGACAACCGACTGTGCTAGTGCTATTCTATGTTCATGAGTTAGCACTCTATGAGAGCGAGTGCTAACAAATTAGAAGGGAGGCGGCAGAATGGCTCTAAACGAAAGAAAAATTAAAATACTGCAGGCCATTATCAATGATTATATTGAAACAGCGGAACCTGTCGGTTCCCGTACGATTGCAAAAAAATATAATCTGGGTATCAGCTCGGCCACCATTCGTAATGAGATGAGTGATTTGGAAGAAATGGGCTTGATTTTACAGCCCCATGCTTCCGCCGGCAGAATTCCATCTGATATGGGCTATCGGCTTTATGTAGATCATCTGATGCAGAAACATGAACTGGGAGAAAAAGAAAAAACTGTAATGCAGTCTGTGATCGCAAACAATATCAGCCAGATTGACTATTTAATGGAAGAAACGGCAAAGGCGATCAGCCATCTGACCAATTATACGGCGATCATTACAGAACCAGTAAACCGCAGCACACGGATTAAACAAATCCGCCTGATGCCGTTGGACAGCGCGTCTTTACTGCTGGTTATTGCGACAGAAAACAACTTTATTAAAAACCATGTGGTGAAAGTTGGCATTGCACCCAGTGATGAAGAGGTTCTGCATTTGGGCAGCTGTATCAATGCGGTCCTGCAAGGGCATACTTTACAGGAAATCGACGGAGTGCTGATTGGCAGATTGAAAAACGCATTGGGTGAATATCAAGAATTTCTGCCCAATATTTTAAAAGATATTGAAAGCACCATACGCGCTGCGGAAAAAGTACAGGTACACATGAGCGGTACCAAAAATATATTGGCATTTCCGGAATTTTCCGATATTGATAAGGCAAGATCCCTTTTCCAGGCATTGGAAGAAAAAGATGTATTGGTTACACTGCTGGAAGAAGGACAGGGCAATGACTTACAAGTATTGATCGGCAGTGAAAATACGGTGCAGAGCATGAAAGACTGCAGCGTCATCACTGCGACTTATAAAATGGGCGAGGAAACTCGAGGCACCATTGGTATTGTAGGTCCTACCCGAATGGATTATTCTCAGGTTATTTCCGTTTTGAACGGAATGGTAGAAAATATAGAAAAAACGCTAAAGAAATTAAGCGATGGAAGTAAGAACACTTAGAGAAAAGAGGACTGAAGGATGGACGATGAACTGAAAAAAGAAACGGCTGCCGATGCGGAAGAAATGGAAAAAACTGTAGAAACGGCAGAAACTGTAGAAACAGTGGAAGCAGCGGAAGGCACGGTAGAAGATCCGGTGGATGAAACACAAAAAGAAATAGACGCCCTCAAAGCACAAGCAGCAGAAAATCTGGACCGCTATCAAAGATGTCTGGCGGAGTTTGATAATTTCCGAAAGCGTACCGCAAAGGAAAAAGCCGGCATGTATGATGATGGCGTGAAAGATACCGTAGAAAAACTTCTTTGTGTGGTGGATAACCTGGAAAGAGCGTTAGCCGCACAGCAGAATGTGGAGGAGGCGCAAAACGATCCTTTTGTAAAGGGGATTGAAATGACCCTGAAGCAATTTAAAGAAATTTTGCAAGCAATGGGTGTAACAGAAATCGCGGCATTGGGCGAGAAATTTGACCCCAACCTGCACGCGGCTGTAGCCCATGAAGATAATGAGGACTTCGGCGAAAATGAGATCATGCTGGAGATGCTCAAAGGTTACAAATATAAAGACAAAGTAATCCGCCATAGTATGGTAAAGGTTGCAAACTAAAAGATCTCACGTAAAACAAAAATAACATTGGTTCCCGCATAAACGGGTAACAGATTTTGAGGAGGATAACATCATGGGAAAGATTATCGGTATTGACCTTGGCACAACAAACTCTTGCGTAGCAGTCATGGAAGGCGGTCAGCCTGTTGTCATCGTAAACAGCGATGGCGCTAGAACGACACCTTCTGTAGTAGGCTTCGCAAAAAATGGTGAAAGACTGATCGGTGAAACTGCAAAGAGACAGGCAATCACCAATCCTGATAACACCATCAGCTCTATTAAGAGACATATGGGCGAAAATTATAAAGTAAACATTGAAGGCAAGGCATACAGCCCGCAGGAAATTTCTGCAATGATTCTGCAGAAACTGAAAGCAGATGCGGAAAGCTATTTGGGTGAAACGGTATCAGAAGCGGTTATCACGGTTCCTGCATACTTCAATGACGCTCAAAGACAGGCAACAAAGGATGCAGGTCGTATTGCGGGCTTGGATGTAAAGAGAATTATCAACGAACCTACTTCCGCGGCATTGGCTTACGGCTTGGATAACGAAAACGAACAGAAGATTATGGTTTATGACCTGGGCGGCGGCACATTCGATGTATCTATCATTGAAATTGGTGACGGTATCATTGAAGTACTTTCTACCAATGGTAATACGCACCTGGGCGGCGACGACTTCGACCAGAGAGTGATTAACTACCTGGTAGATGAATTTAAGAAGACCGAAGGCATGGATCTGTCTAAGGATAAGATGGCAATGCAGAGACTGAAAGAAGCAGCAGAAAAGGCAAAGAAAGAACTGTCTACTGTTTCCAGCACCAACATCAACCTGCCTTTCATCACCATGAATCAGGATGGTCCTAAGCATTTGGATATTACTTTGACCAGAGCGAAATTCAACGAATTGACCGCTGATCTGGTAGACAGCACCATGGGTCCCGTTCGCCAGGCTTTGGCAGATGCAAACCTGACGACCAGCGATATTGATAAAGTTCTGCTGGTTGGTGGTTCTACTCGTATCCCCGCTGTGCAGGAAGCTGTTAAGAACTTCACCGGCAAAGAACCTTTCAAGGGTATCAACCCTGATGAATGCGTAGCGGTAGGCGCTGCTATTCAGGGTGGTAAGTTAGCCGGCGATGCAGGCGCAGGCAGTGTTCTGCTGCTGGATGTAACTCCTTTGAGCCTGGGTATTGAAACTCTGGGCGGTGTCGCAACGAAACTGATTGACAGAAACACGACTATCCCTACTAACAAAAAACAGATCTTCTCCACCGCAGAAGATAACCAAACCGCAGTGGATATTCACGTAGTACAGGGTGAAAGACCTCTGGCTAAGGATAACAAGACACTGGGTCAGTTCAAGCTGGATGGTATTGCGCCTGCAAGAAGAGGTGTACCTCAGATTGAAGTTACTTTCGATATTGATGCCAACGGTATTGTAAATGTATCTGCAAAGGATCTGGGCACTGGTAAGGAGCAGAAGATTACTATTACCGCAGGTTCCAACCTGAGTGAAGAAGAAATCGATAAGGCGGTAAAAGAAGCTGAGCAGTATGCAGAAGCAGACAAGAAGAGAAAAGAAGCCATCGATGCTAAGAACGAAGCGGACTCTCTGATCTTCCAGACTGAAAAGGCTCTGGGCGAGCTGGGGGATAAGCTGGATGCCGGCGAAAAGAGCGCGGTAGAGGCTGAACTGGAAAAATTAAAGAGCGCTGTCAAGGATCTGAATCCTGAAAGCATGACAGAAACGGATACTGCGAACGTAAAAGCAGCAACAGAAGCACTGACACAGCAGTTCTACAAACTGTCTGAAAAGCTGTATGCGCAGGCACAGACCGCACAGGGCGATGCTGGCAACGGTGCTGGTCCTGACGTGGTAGACGGTGAAGGCAAAGAACTGTAATCAATAGAATTACCAAAGGATAATGGCGGGAGCAGGTTATGACACCTGCCCCTGCTTTTGGTATTTTATCGGGATTTGAGGTGTGAGAGATTTGGATAAGAAGAGAGATTATTATGAGGTGCTGGGGGTAAGCAAAAACGCGACGGATGCGGAACTGAAAAAAGCTTACCGCAAGATGGCAGTCAAATACCATCCGGACCAGAACCCCGGAGATAAGGATGCTGAGGAAAAATTTAAAGAAGTAAACGAAGCATATGAAGTGCTCAGTGATCCCCAGAAACGTGCCCAGTATGACCAGTTCGGTCATGCCGCTTTTGATCCTTCTATGGGTGGCGGCGGCACTGGCGGTTTCTATGGTCAGGGTTTTGATATGGGCGATTTGGGTGACATTTTCAGCAGCATGTTCGGCGGCGGTTTTGGCGGCGGCTTCGGCGGCAGCACCAGAAGAAATGGTCCCAGACGCGGCAATGATGTGAATGTAAGCATTCAGATTACATTTGAAGAGGCTGTATTCGGCTGTAAGAAAGAAATTTCCGTGGCAGTGATGGATGAGTGCGATACTTGTCATGGTACAGGCGCAAAACCTGGTACCCATGCGGAAACCTGTTCTAAGTGCGGCGGTACTGGTCAGGAACGTGTGGTACAGCAGTCCATGTTTGGCGCAGTTACCACAGTACGCACCTGTTCTGCTTGCCATGGTACGGGTAAAATGATTAAGGAACCTTGTCCTACTTGCCGTGGTACTGGTAAAGTACGTAAAACGAAGAAGTATGAAATCAATATTCCTCAGGGTATTGATAATGGTCAGAGCATTCGTCTGTCCGGTAAAGGCGAAGCAGGCGAAAACGGCGGCGGTTATGGCGATTTGATGGTAACCGTTTATGTACAGCCGAACCGTGTATTTGTACGGAAGGGCTACGATATTTATTGTGACGTACCGATTACATTTGTGCAGGCCGCACTGGGTGGTGAAATTGTCATTAAGACCATTGACGGTGAAGAAAAATATACCATTAAGCCGGGTACACAGCCGGACACTGTTGTAACACTGCGTGGTGTGGGTGTTCCCAATCTGCGTAACCCCAAAGTACGCGGGAACCAGATTGTGACATTAAAGGTACAGATTCCTACCAGTATGACAGAACGGCAGAAAGATTTACTGCGTCAATTCTATGGTGATGGAAAAACCACTGTAGGCGCGGAAAGCGGAAAAGAAGAAAAAAAGAAGTTTTCTGATAAAATGAAGGATTTCTTCAAAGAATAAGCATAGAAATCTAAGAAAAAAGCCGTAACCAGAGATGGTTTACGGCTTTTTTGCTTGTTTTGACAAAATTAAAATTTTTTGGACAGCAGTGAAAGTATAATTTTCCAAAATAATCCATAAGGACAAACGAAACTGCCTAATTTTCTTTTTTTCGGTCATGCACCAGACATTCCTCTTTTCCATAAGATAAATACAGAATCTGATGGTCCAAATGGAGAGAATGGGGGAGAAAAATGGCTGACTATTTTGCAGTGCAGGGTGGAAAACCACTGGAGGGCACCATTCGGGTACAGGGCAGCAAAAATGCAGTATTGCCTATTTTAGCAGCATGTTTACTGGTAAAAGGCGAGACAGTATTGCATCACTGCCCTATGATATCAGATGTAGAAGACACACTGTTGCTTTTACGGAAATTAGGGTGTCTCGTCCAAAGAGAAGGACATACGGTACGCATTGACAGCACAGACGCCGCGGACCTTTCTTTGTGTGATGGAACAGCCAGTACCATGCGTTCTTCTGTCCTCTTTTTAGGTGCGTTGTTGGGACGATTTGGACACGCAGAAGTACCCAAACCGGGCGGGTGCGCCATTGGTGCCAGACCCATTGATTTGCATTTGGCTGCGTTTCGGCAGATGGGTGTTTGCTGTGAGGAAAAGGAGGCATCCATTTACTGTCATGCCAACACACTGGCAGGCGCAAAGATTAGTTTACCGTTACCCAGCGTAGGAGCGACGGAAAATATCTTGCTGCTGGCTGCCGTTGCGCCGGGGACAACCATTGTCCATGGCGCGGCAAAAGAACCGGAAGTGCAGGCGCTGGCAGAATTTTTAAATTTATGTGGTGCCAATATTTACGGAACGGGAACAGACACCATCCGCATCGAAGGCGTTGGCAGGCTGCAAAGTGGACATTGTGAATATATGATTCCGCCAGATCGTATGGTAGCAGGCACGCTTTTATGTGCGGCGGCAATGACAGGAGGCAGGATTTGTCTGAAAAACGGCAGAGCGGAAGAACTGGAAGTGCCTTTGCGTTTATTGGAAGAAACGGGATGCCGCATTTTTATTCGCCCGGAAGAAATCCTTCTGGCAGCACCCAAACGTCTCTGCGGCGGGTGTACCATTGCGACTGGTGCGTATCCTGCATTCCCTACAGACTTACAGCCCCTTTTTATGTCTCTATTGACATTAGCGGATGGAACTTGTATGATAAACGAAACAATATTTGAAGCAAGATTCTCTCATGCGCTGGAATTATGCGCCATGGGAGCAGATATTCGCATTCGAGGACAAAGTGCGGTGATTACAGGGCAGAAGAAACTGCATGGCGCCTGTGTGTATGGTCAGGATCTGCGCGCCGGAGCGGCACTTTTGATTGCTGCATTGGCAGCAGAGGGGGAAAGCCGGGTGTATGGCTGCCGGTTCTTGGACCGGGGGTATGAAGATCCGCAGGCGGTTTTTGGCGCTTTGGGCGGCACTCTGATACGAAAGAGGGAAAAAACAATCATATGAAGATCCGACATAAAAATAAAAAACACCAGATGCAGTCATTTGACTTAAATGAAGAACTGGACTATTACGGCAATCCAAAAACGGGAAAAAGCAGAACTGGTATACGTCAGTGGCTGATGGGGATCACATTGGCCATTTTGGCGTGTGCTGCCTTACTGCTCAGTCCCGTTTTTTCCATTCGTGATATTACGGTAGTGGGCAATTCTCATTTTTCACAGGCTGAGATTTTAGAAAAAGCAGGGATTTCTACCGGCGATAATGTATTTTTGGTGAATAAGCAAAAAGCAAAGGAAGCTTTGTTAGCGGATCCTTATATCAAGGATGTGGAAATAGACCGGAAATTGCCCAAAGGGTTATTGATTACAGTAACAGAACGCGTGGTACAAGGATATGTTCCATATATGGGTTCCTATTTATGTATCGATGAAGAAGGCAGAGTACTGGATGTGGCACAGTCTTGTACAGAAACATTGCCTGTGGTATACGGACTTTCTTTTTCCAACTTTACAAAAGGAGAAATTTTGCCAGTAGAGGACCAGGAAGCACTGCGGGTAATGGTGCTTTTTAATCAATTGATCAATAAGTATCAGATGCTGGATATGGTGGTGGAACTGGATGTGTCAGACCCTTCCGATGTGTATGTACGGATTCGGCAGGTGGAGGTACATTTGGGCAGTACCAATGATAGTGATCAGAAAGTAAGAATTTTAGCACAGATTATCCAAACGATTCCGGAAGAGGATAGAGGAACCTTAGATCTTTCTGATTTAAGTAAGCCCATTGTTTTCCGCTATTTGACATAAAAAGGAGGAGTTGCTGTGGAACACAGCAAAAAATACGCATCCATTGCTATTACAGCCATATGTGTGATGCTGGGCATTATCATTGGCGTACAGCTGAATACGGTAAAGAAAAATGGGCTTTCTACAGAGCAGGAACGTCTCAGCGATTTGACCCAGAGACTGCAAAGCTTAGAAGAAGAAAAAAGCGCATTGGAAGATAAGATTTCTGAACAGGAAAAACAAATTCAAGCATATGAAGAAGAGGAAGAGACCGACGAAATGCTACAGCAAAGCCTGCAGGAAGCCAGAAATTTTGCTGGCTTGACAACGGCTTATGGTCCAGGCTTAATGCTGACAATGACAGATGGTGCCATCCGCGGCGGTGACAGCAATGCTTATGTGATTCATGCAGAAGATATTCTGGCTGTGATCAATGAGTTATGGAGTGCTGGCGCAGAAGCCATTTCCATCAATGGAGAGAGAATCGTTTCTACCACTGCCATTACTTGTGCAGGCAGCATTATTCATGTCAATGATGTGCGTGTGGCCGCGCCTTTTGAGATTCTTGCCATTGGGGATGCTGCTGTGATGGAGTCAGCATTGACATTTTCTGGCGGCGTTGTGGACAACCTAAAGCCCTGGGGAATCCAAATTGAGATGAAAGAACAGACAGCATTGGAAATACCTGCTTATCGTGGAACGACTTCTTGGAATGTGGCTTCTTCAGGACAGAATACAAATCATAGCAAGGAGGCAGAAGAATGATGATTGCACCTGTAATTGGTTTGTGCGTTGGTATTTTTATTGGTGTTTTTAGTCAATTAACCATGCCGGAGGCTTATTCTGCTTATGCGGCAATTGGCATTTTGGCTTGTGCGGATTCTGTTCTGGGAGGCTTGGTTGCCAGTATGGAAAACCGCTTTGACTGGAGACAGTTTTTAGCAGGCTTTTTTGGCAACGGTGCCGTTGCGGTATTACTGGTATTTTTTGGAAACCGGCTGAATATCGCCCTTTCTACTGCTGCAATTGTATTTTATGGCTCCAGAATTTTTAATAATTTTAGTAGAATTCGCAGATTTTTATTGAATAAAAATGAAAAAAAGGATATGATAGAATAAGATAAAAATGTGGCGAAAAAAATATCGAATACCAGTGATTTTTCTCTGGTAATTTTCGTGATTTTCCTGTATAATATCGGTATTATGGACATAGGAGGGGATTGTAGTGCTCGATTTTGAAACCCCAGCAAAGAGCAATATGGCAAAAATTAAAGTTATTGGCGTAGGCGGCGGCGGAAACAACGCAGTTGACCGTATGATCGAAGATGGTCTGGGCGGTGTTGAGTTTATTTCCGTGAATACAGATGGACAGATCCTGTCCAGATCCAAGGCACCCAACAAGATCCAGATTGGCGAAAAGCTGACCAAAGGGCTTGGCGCAGGCGGCAACCCTGAAATTGGTGAACAGTCTGCAGAAGAAACAAAGGATGAAATCGCAGAAGCTTTAGAAGGCTGCGATATGGTATTTATCACTGCCGGCATGGGCGGCGGTACTGGTACTGGCGCTGCGCCTCGCATTGCGCAGATTGCAAAAGAAATGGGGATTCTGACTGTCGGCGTAGTAACAAAGCCTTTTACCTTTGAAGGCAAAAAGAGAATGACCAATGCGGAAAAAGGTATCCTGGAACTGAAAAAGCATGTGGATACTTTGATCGTAATCCCGAACCAAAGACTTTTAAGCATTATTGATAAAAAGACACCTTTGACAGAGGCATTCCGCAAGGCGGATGAAGTGCTGCGTCAAGGCGTACAGGGTATTTCTGACTTGATTTATAATCCTGGCGTAATCAACTTGGACTTCGCGGATGTATGTACCGTTATGAAGGACAAGGGTGTTGCACATATGGGTATTGGTGTTGCCAGCGGTGAAAATAAGGCAGAAGTGGCTGCAAAGCAGGCAATTCAGAGCCCTCTGCTGGAGACTACTATCGAAGGCGCAAAGTATGTATTGATCAACTTCTGCGGCGACGAAGAACTGAGCTTGATGGAAACCGATGCTGCGGCTGAACTGATCCGTGAAGCGATTGATGAGGATGCCGAAATCATCTTCGGTACTTCTATCAACAATGATCTGAAGGACGAGGTAATCGTTACTGTTATTGCTACAGAACTGAGCAATGATATGCTGCCTGGAGAAGTAGCAGAAAAACCTAAGAAGGAAGAAGAAAAGCCTGCAGAACAGGAAGCAGAACAAGAAGCGCCTTTTACTGGCAGAAGATTCTCCAATTTGGATGATTTTGAATCTGAAATTACCATTCCTGATTTCTTGCAGCGCAGAAAATTTTAATGGTACATCCTATTTGTAAAAAGAAGCTTGTCTCTCTTTGAGACAAGCTTTTATTCTTTCTTTTACTTAATTTTTACAGAGTATTTTCTTTACATAGATGGTTTTCTTTTTCCTTTCGGCGGTATACTATCCTAGAATAAAGAAAAAAATGAGAAAAAAGAGGAAATCTATGACGAAAATGAAAAAAGCAAAAGAAGAAAACAAAGAACGCCAGATGTGTTTAACCTTGGCGGATGTGCAGAAATTGGAAGAAGTTACTGCTTTGATGACACGTGGCAATGAAGTGTTAAAAGCCATCGGTTATACGGAGCATTCCAAACGCCACGCTGCAAAGGTGTCTGTTACAGCACAGCAGATCCTTTTGGATTTAGGGTATGAGAAGCATTTAGCAGAGTTAGCGGGTATTGCTGGTTTTATGCATGATATTGGAAATGCAGTCAACCGTAATGACCATGCGCATAATGGCGCGATATTGGCATATAACATTTTAAAAGAAGCTGGCATGCCGCTGGATGATTGCATTACTGTCATGACTGCCATTGGTCATCATGATGAAAAAACCGGCACAGCAGTAGATCCTGTATCCGCAGCCTTAATTTTAGCAGATAAGACAGATGTACGCAGAAACCGTGTACAAAAATCTATTAAAGAAAATTTTGATATCCATGACCGTGTAAATTATGCCGTTTTATCTGCTTCTTTAGAGATTATTCTGGAAAAACGCCTGATTCAGATGGATTTGCGGTTGGATGACAGTATTTGTACGTTAATGGATTATTTTGAAATTTTTTTGGAACGTATGATCTTGTGTAAACGTGCAGCAGAAGTATTAGATTGTCGTTTTAAGTTAGTTGCCAATGGCAGCAAGCTTTGTTAAGAGAGGCGCAGCCATGAACTGTAAGGATGAAGTGGAGCAGATTATACAATCGGAAGCAGTAAGCCCCGTATATCAGCCAATCTTTTCTTTGCAGGAGGGTAATATACTGGGATTTTATGGAGAAGTAAAATTCCCGGGAAGAAATTGGATGGATCAAATTGCTTTCTTAGAACTGGCACAAGAATGGAACTGGGGAGAAGAAGCACAAGTTTTGTGCCATAAAGCAATTTTGCGAGGAGCCGCAGGAAGGATAGAAACTAAAAAACTCTTTTTGTGGTCACAGCAATGGTCTGCTTGGTGCAACCGGGAAAGAGGAAAGACTACACAATCGATTACCAGATTTTTACTTCAGGAAGCACAAATTATCTGGCAAGTTTCACTGCAGACTGCAGAACAGATATGCCATCATCCATTAGATTGGAATTGTTTGTGTATCATATTGCGGGATACGGAGGACTTGGCGCAGTTTCAGGAACATTCTGCGCAGTGGGATGTCCGTTGGATCGGATTGGAGAGCCACTGCTTGAAAGAAAGTTTGCGGGACCCGTCCAAACAACACACAATGGCACAGTTTTGTAAAACGATGAAAGAGAAAGGTGTTTCCGTTCTGGCAAGCGATCTAAAATCAGAATCCTATTTGGAAGAAGCAATCAGGATGAATATAGATTTTGGGTATGGGAATTGCTTAGAGAAAGCAAATGGCAGACCAGCATCATCTGCAGAGACGGGAACCTTTTTAAAGCAATTTAGAAAAAAAGTATTACAGGTGATATAAATTTCCTGAGAAACAAGTAAGCAGCCTCTTTCTGGGATATTTTTAAGAAAACAAATAGAGCGGGAATCCTAATTACAGGAAGGATTCCCGCTATTTCTTTTGGATTTGTATTGTTTTTTGGAAGAAACTATTGTACTTAAGAAATCAAAGAGACAGAATAGTTTCTTCAGAAAATCTGTTTTTCACATTGTTTCTTATTATAACAATTTCAAATTTGCATCTTCACAAGCTTCGAAAGTTTCTTGATCCCATACGGAAGACTGTACTTCCCCAATGTGTGCGCAGCCTAAAAACAGCATGCACAGTCTGGATTGACCAATGCCACCGCCAATGGTCAGAGGCAATTCACCATTCAAAAGCGCTTTGTGGAACGGCAGGCTACGACGGTCATCACAGCCGGATTCCCGCAGCTGTCTATCTAACGCAGCAGAATCTACGCGAATACCCATAGAGGATATTTCCATAGCCATATCCAGTGTTTTATGATAGAACAGCAGATCGCCATTCATGGTCCAGTCATCGTAGTCAGGTGCGCGACCATCATGGGGTTTTCCGCTTGCCAAAGGCTTACCAATACCGATGATAAATACTGTTTTATGTTTCTTTACAAACTCATTTTCCCGATCCTTAGGAGGTAATTCGGGATAGAGATCTTCCAACTCCTGGGAAGTGATAAAAGTAACGTCACGAGACAATTCTGTTTTAATACGAGGATATTTATGTTTCAAAGTATCCAGTGTATTACAGATGCTATAGACAATCTGGTTTACTACCTGTTTCAAGTAATGGATATTGCGTTCATCAGGCGTAATTACCTTTTCCCAGTCCCACTGGTCTACATAAATGGAATGGAGGTTATCCAGTGTCTCATCTCTACGAATGGCGTTCATATTGGTATAAAGACCTTTTCCGGGACGGAATTCATAGCGATGGAGCGCCATTCTTTTCCATTTTGCCAAAGACTGTACCACTTCAACAGTCTGACCGGTGGCAGGTACTTCAAAACTGACAGGACGTTCTACACCATTTAAATTATCATTTAACCCTGTGGCGGGATCTACAAATAAAGGTGCAGATACCCGCTTCAGATTCATATTCTTATTTAATTCACTTTCGAAAATCGTATGGATAATGCCGATTGCATTCTGGGTTTCGTACTGTGTCAAATAAGGCTCGTAATCATCAGGAATGTATGTTTTACGCAAAAGAAACACCTCAACTTTCTATGAATTTTTTCTATATATCAGCATAATCTGCAAAAGGTTTTTTGTCAAGCCAAAAGAAGGAAAAAGGCGTATTTTGTGCCATTTAATTTTTGGAATAAGAAAACTATTTGGTAAAATCTATAATTTTTTTTCATAAAAAAGAAAGAAAAAAATGAAAAAATTTAAAAACAGATTCCCATTTTAAAAGCCAGAATACGGACGAATGAAAAGCAAGAAATGCATGGGAATATACTATTAAAGCAGTTTGATATTAAATTTTGATAGAAAAAATTATATGCAAATTTTCTATTTTCAAGAAAATAGGTATGATCTTTCGAAAGGTCAAGAGAATCATTTGACAAAATAAGAAAGTTATGGTATGCTCTGTACCAGAGTGTGATTTTGTAGCAAAGACCGCACGAAGGGGTCCACCACCACGGGTGGAGTTCTTCGTGTGGTCTTTTTTAGTGGCGAAGGAAACAAGAGGAGGAAAAAATTATGAATAACATTAAAAAATTAACAACAGCAGGGGTTTTGGTAGCAGCAAGCGTCTGCTTATCTGCTTTTTCTATTCCCATTGGTGCCAGTATGTGCTATCCTATACAGCATTTGGTAAACGTGATAGCCGGTGTTTTCTTGGGACCTGCCTATGGTGTGCTGATGGCTTTCTGCACTTCTTTAATTCGTAACTTTTTAGGTACCGGCACGATCATGGCATTTCCCGGCAGTATGGTAGGGGCTTTTTTCTGCGGATGGTTATATCAGATGACAAAAAAACTGCCGTTGGCTTATGTCGGTGAAATATTTGGTACCGGTATTTTAGGCGGTATGCTTTGTTACCCTATTGCGGTATTTGTTTTAGGCAAAGAAGCTGCATTATTTACTTATGTTGTACCGTTTTTGGTAAGTACCGTTGGCGGTACGGTTATGGCGGCTATTTTGTTGACTACGATGGAGAAGATGGGTGTTTTGGACAAAATGAAACAAATGCTGAATGCGTGAAAAAAGAAGTTTGAAGACAAAGAGAGGATTTCCTGCAAAGGAGATCCTTTTTTCTTGCGGACAACTGTTCTAAATTCTCACTTTCCGCATACATCTGTATCGTATGGATTTGCATTTTTACAGAGGAGGCGAGCATTAAAGTGGGAGAATATCATCTGTATGAGGATATTGCACAAAGAACAAACGGCGAAATTTATCTGGGAGTAGTGGGTCCAGTACGTACTGGCAAATCTACGTTTATCAAGCGGTTTATGGAACTGATGGTACTGCCCAGAATGGAGGAAGGCTATGGCAAAGAACGTACCCGTGACGAATTGCCCCAGTCTGCCGGCGGAAAGAACATTATGACGACAGAGCCTAAATTTGTACCCAACGAAGCAGTGGAAATTCAGGTGGGCGACAGCAAAATGAAAGTGCGGCTCATTGACTGTGTGGGCTATGTAGTGCCTGGTGCCGAAGGCCACATGGAAGAAGACAGTCCGCGCATGGTACATACGCCCTGGTCAGAAGAAACAGTCCCTTTTGCGGAAGCCGCGGAAATTGGCACCAGGAAAGTAATTACGGATCATTCTACCATTGGTATTGTGGTCACCACAGACGGAACGGTGACTGATTTGCCTCAGGAGGCTTATCATGAGGCAGAAGGTCGTGTCATCCGTGAACTAAGGGAAATGGGAAAGCCTTTTGTGGTGCTGCTAAATACTTCCAAGCCTTACAGCCCGCAGACAGCGGAAAAAAAGGCAAAGATGGAAGAAGAATATGCAGTGCCGGTACTGCCGGTCAATGCTGCACAGCTGAAAGAAGATGATATGGAAAAAATTCTTTCTTCCGTATTATATCAGTTCCCCCTGCAGGAAGTATGGTTCTCTATGCCACTTTGGGTAGAAACATTATCTGTGGAGCATCCACTGCGTAAAGAGATGATGGCTTCTTTCAAAGAATTGCTGCCGCAGATGGAAAAGCTGGCAGATTTACCTGTGGCAGTGGAAAAACTCAGCAGTATTGCGTTTTTGGATAAAGTGCGAACGGAAGAAGTAGCAGCAGGAGAAGGTGTTGGTAAGATCAGCCTGACACCTAGAGAAGGGCTTTTCTATGAGATTTTAAGCGAGACTGTAGAATTGCCCATTCGGGATGACTCAGAGCTGATTGAGACCATCCGCATGCTGTCTCAGACGAAGAAGGAATATGATCGTATTTCTTCTGCGCTTGCCGATGCGAAGATGAAAGGATACGGTGTAGTAGCGCCTGCATTTGAAGAAATCCGTCTGGAAAAACCGGAGGTATTTAAACAGGGCAGCCGTTATGGAATTCGGCTGCGGGCCAAAGGGGAATCTTACCATTTCTTAAAGGCAGATATTGAGACGGAAGTATCTCCCATTATTGGCAATGAAGCACAGTCTTCTGAATTTATCGAAAAGCTTATTGCCGACTATGAGACAGAGCCGGAAAAGATTTGGGATTTGAATATTTTTGGGCATACCCTCAGCTCAATGGTTAGCGACGGCATGCAAAATAAACTGTACCGTATGCCGGAAGATGCCAGAGAAAAGATGCAAGAAACATTGCAGCGCATTGTTAACGAAGGAAGCGGCGGCTTAATCTGCATTATTCTTTAAGAAAATCATCCAATCAAAAAGCACTTGTCAATTTGACAAGTGCTTTTCTTATTTTAGAACTAATAGATTACAGCGCAGCAATAATGGCGTCTGTAAATTCTTCTGTGCTTGCAGTGCCGCCCATATCAGCGGTTAAGGTTTTGCCTTCCGCGATGACTTTGGTAACAGCAGCGCGAATCTTTTCCGCGGCGTCCACTTCGCCCAGATGTGCCAGCATCATAGCGGCAGACAAAATGCAGGCTGTGGGATTGATTTTATGCATGCCTGCAATATCCGGCGCAGAACCATGGATGGGTTCAAAAATAGCGCCGGTTTCGCCCACGTTAGCGCTGGGGGTCATGCCCAGACCGCCTACCAGACCAGCACACAGGTCAGAAACAATATCACCATACAGGTTGGGGCAAACCAATACATCATAATTTTCCGGGTTCATAACCAGACGCATGCACATAGCATCCACAATACTGTCGTTGAATTCGATCTGCGGATATTCCTTGGCGATTTCTCTTGCAATATCCAGGAACATACCGTCGGTGCATTTCATAATATTTGCCTTATGTACGGCAGTGACTTTCTTTCTGCCTTCCCGTACGGCATATTCAAAGGCATAACGAATGATACGTTCACAGCCTTGTCTGGTGAACAGCTTGATGCTTTCTGCGGCATCTTTGCCTACCATATGCTCGATACCGGCATACAAGTCTTCCGTGTTTTCACGAATGACAACCAGGTCTACATTTTCATATCTTGCCAGGGTGCCGGGATATGTTTTTGCAGG
>CALWKY010000044.1 GCA_944381395.1 uncultured Lachnospiraceae bacterium | reverse complement strand
CCATCTCTGGGGCAGGCGATAAAAACTTCCAGCCATTCCATTGCCTTCTGCCACCTTCCTTTTTTCTATGAAAAAAGGCGTATTCTTGAGAACTCGCCTTCTTTCCTGCTCTTTGTTAATGTTCTGCCGAAAAAGCGCCCTCTGCCATCAGCCGGCAAATTTCATGGTAGCTTTCCGGTGTACCGATATCATAACAGTCTCCATCGAAATGGAACGCGTAGACATCCTTTTTCTTGTACAGCCACGCAGGGAAATTACCGGGCGCATCCGGTTTATTTCCTTCTTCCAGATAGGCGCCAATAAGGGGCACCGTCTCTTTGCCGTAAATATAGGTAGCGAACACTACCGTATCAGACTTGGGATTTTCCGGTTTTTCTTCAATGTCCAGCACCCGGTCTTCTTCATCCAGTACAGCAATGCCAAAGCGGGACAGTTCTTCCTTATTTTCCCACTGCTTCACACAAACGCAGTCACTGCCTTTTTTGTAGTAAAAATTCAAATAATCCCGCAGAGAATAGGTGAAGAAGTTATCCCCCGCAATCACCATAATTTCATCATCAATGGCACCTTCCTGTACGGTAAACCAGATATCACCGATGGCGCCTCTGCGGTCTTTTTCTGTACAGGTACCGTCATTAAGCACCACAATTTCTTTTTCATAATGGCTCTGTGCCTTCCACTGTTCAAACTGCCCCGCAAACTTGGCGTTGCTGACTACATAAACGGTATCAATCTCCGGTAATGCTTCCAGTTTCTCCATAATATAGTCTAAAATTGTCTTTTCGCCGATGGGCAACAGTGCTTTTGCCTTATCCTTGGTCAAAGGATACAATCTGGTAGCATAGCCCGCCGCCAGAATAATCGCTTTCATGTCTGACCTAACCTCCTTCCCGCTTATGTGGGGAAATCAATCTGTAGATCTAATCCTTGTAATACCCGCTGTAAATCCCTGGGCAGAGGTGCCTGCAGCCTTTTTCCCCGAAGGGGCGCCAGTACACCCGTTTCCTCGCCGAATGTGATCTGAGCTGCATGGAGAAACTGCCGATTCAAGCCAAACTGCTCTGCCAGATTACGGTTTACTGCTTTCACGCCATATTTAGGGTCCCCTGCTAAGGGATGTCCCATTTCTTTCATATGGGCACGGATCTGATGGGTCTTTCCTGTTACCAGTTCGATGCGTAACAGGGTAAAGTCCCGTCCTACCTTTACCGGATAGTATTTGGTCAGGGTTTCCTTCCCTTTTTGAGAAGAAAACACCTGATTGGTTTTTTCGTCTTTCTCCAGTTTCAGGGAAATGGCGCCTTTCTGGAGCACCCGTCCCAAAACCAGCGCAAAATATTCTTTCTTGCAGCTGCGAGAACGGATGGAAGCGTTCAGTGCCTGTACCCCCGCCAGTGTTTTTCCCGCCAGCACAATACCGCTGGTATTACGGTCCAGGCGGTTACAAAGTGCCGGCACAAAGCCGTCTCCCTGTTTGGCGTCGTAAGCGCCCGTTCTTGCCAAATATGCCAGCAGGCGGTCGCTTAACGTATCCCGATCCGCTTTTTTCTCCGGGTGGGACAGGAGCCCGGCAGGTTTATTCACTGCCAGCACATCCTGATTTTCAAAGATCACCGCAAGATCGCCGGCTTCCATCTGGGCTTCTTTCTGGTGGTGAAAAGACGCTATCGTCTCTTCAGAAAGATAAAGGGTCAGACAGTCGCCTGCCGCAAGGATCTCATTGCCTTCCGCTTTTTTTCCATTATATTTGATTCGTTTTTTCCGCAGCATTTTATACAGAAAGCCTTTGGGCGCCTCATTCATATATTTCCCCAGAAACTTGTCCAGCCGCTGTCCTTGTTGTGCTGCGGTAATGATGATCTCTTTCAACGCCGTTTCCTCAGCTGTGGATCCAAGCCAGGTAAGCCGCCATAAAGTTGTCAATGTTACCGTCCATGACCGCATTGACATTGCTGGTTTCCTCTCCTGTTCTATGGTCCTTTACCATGGTATAGGGCATAAAGACATAGCTTCTGATCTGACTGCCCCAACCAATTTCCTTTACATCGCCACGGATCTCTGCCAGCTTCTTCATCTGCTCTTCGATCTTGACCGCAAGGAGCTTACTTCTTAACATCTTAAACGCCCGGTCCTTATTGCTGAACTGGCTGCGTTCATCCTGGCACTGTACTACAATACCAGTAGGGAAGTGGGTGATACGAATGGCGGAAGAAGTCTTATTTACATGCTGACCGCCGGCACCGCTGGCACGGTAGGTATCAATACGAATATCCTCCGGTCTGATTTCGATTTCCGTATCATCCTCAATTTCCGGCATCACATCGCAAGATGCGAAAGACGTATGGCGTCTGCCGGAGCTGTCGAAGGGAGACACACGCACCAGACGGTGAATACCCTTTTCGCTCTTTAAATAGCCATAGGCATTCTCACCGTTGACCTGAATGGTAACGCTCTTCAAGCCAGCCTCATCGCCATCCAGCATATCCAGCAGTTCCACTTCATAGCCCGCTTTTGCCGCCCACTTGCTGTACATTCTAAAAAGCATATTGGTCCAGTCGCAGGCTTCCGTTCCGCCGGTACCCGCATGGAGGGTAACAATGGCATTGTTTCTGTCATATTCCCCGTCCAGCATGGTGGCAATGTGCAGTTCTTCAAAAGCCTGCAGGAAATTGGTTTTCATTTCCTTCACTTCTTCACAGATGCTTTCGTCTTCTTCCTCATTTCCCATTTCAATGAGGGTCAGAATATCTTCATACTCTGTCTGCAAGTGCTGGAATTTAGCCACTTTATCCTTCAGGTTTTTCAGCTGCTGCAGGGTTTTCTGCCCTTTTTGCATATCATTCCAAAAATCAGGGTCCGCGGACAGTTCTTCCAATTCCGCAATCTTATCCATCGCGCCAGCGATGTCAAAGTCGATTCCCCATTTCCTCTAATTTTTTGTCATAGTCGGACAGTTCCAAGCGAATCTGATCCAATTCAAACATCAAAAATCATCTCCTTTTGTGGTTCTTATTTTTTCTTTTAATATCGTAAAAGAGCGCCGGAAGCGTCTGCCCTTTGGCAGACCCTTTCCGGTGCTTTTTTGTAACAAAATCAATTATTCATTTCTGCCGCAGCACTGTTTATATTTTTTGCCGCTGCCGCAAGGACAGGGATCATTTCTGCCCACTTTCACCTTTGCCCGCTGCGGCTGTTTTACCGCAGAATCATCCTTATTGGTAAACATCTGTCTGGGCTTGGGCGCCTGCTCTTCCGTATTGGTCTTAATGTGTACCCGGTACAGCAGCTTCAGTGTGTCTTCCTGAATGTATTCATTCATTTCATCAAACATTTCCCCTGCCGCAAACTGATATTCCTGTACAGGGTTTCTCTGTGCCAGTGCATGCAGACCAATACCCTGTTTCATCTGTTCCATATTATCAATATGGTCCATCCACTTCTGGTCGATAACCTTCAGCAATACGAAACGCTCAATCTTGCGCATATTTTCCGGCTCGCCGATTTCTTTTTCTTTCAATTCGTAAATTTTTTCAGCCAGATCATACAAGTTTTCTTTTGCCTTTTCCTTTGTCAGGTCCTTCTTTGCTTCCTCCTTAATCTGGATTCTGCCAATGGGAATGATGGCATTGATCTGCTCGCTGAGGGAATCCATATCCCATTCGCTGACAGGCTGATCCTCCCCAATATTACGATCTACAATATTGGAAAGTACATTATGGATCATACCCATAATGCTCTTGCGCAGGTCTTCCCCATACAATACCCGTCTTCTTTCGCCATAGATGACTTCACGCTGTTCATTCATGACTTCATCATATTCCAGCAGATTCTTACGGATTGCATAGTTATTGCCTTCTACTTTCTTCTGGGCATTTTCAATGGCCTTGGTCAGCATAGCCGCTTCAATAGGCTCATCTTCGCTCATACCCATCGCATCTACCACTTTCATGGTCTTTTCGGAACCAAACAGACGCATCAGGTCATCTTCCAGAGAGATATAGAAACGGCTCTCACCAGGGTCACCCTGTCTGCCGGCACGACCACGCAGCTGGTTATCAATACGTCTGGACTCATGGCGCTCGGTACCGATGATCTTCAAACCGCCCAGTTCCGCAACGCCTTCCCCCAGCTTAATATCTGTACCACGACCCGCCATGTTGGTTGCAATGGTAACCGCGTCCTTCTGGCCTGCCAATGTAACGATTTCCGCTTCTTTTGCGTGGTATTTTGCATTCAGCACCTGATGAGGGATACCTTCTTTTCTGAGCATGTTGCTCAGCATTTCGGATTTATCAATGGTAATGGTACCAACCAGTACAGGTTGTCCCTTTTCGTGTGCTTCCTTAATTTCCTTTACCACTGCGCGGAATTTCCCTGCTTCGGTACGGTAAACCACATCCTGGCGGTCAATTCTGGCAATGGGTCTATTGGTAGGAATTTCCACAACGTCCATACCATAGATATTACGGAATTCTTCTTCTTCTGTTTTTGCGGTACCAGTCATACCAGCACGCTTTTTATACTTATTAAAGAAGTTCTGGAAGGTAATGGTAGCCAGTGTTTTGCTTTCTCGTCTTACCTGTACATTTTCCTTTGCTTCGATGGCTTGATGCAGACCGTCGGAATATCTTCTGCCAGGCATCATGCGTCCGGTGAATTCATCGATAATCATGATTTCACCTTCATGAACGATATAATCCTGCTCCGCGTGCATATTATAGTTCGCCTTCAAAGCGTTATTGATATAGTGCTGCAATTCCAGGTTCTCTGGATCAGACAGATTCTCCACATGGAAGAATTTTTCCGCCTTCTCCACGCCCTGCTGGGTCAGCACAACGCTCTTTGCCTTCTCATCTACTACAAAGTCGCCTTCTTCCTGAATTTCCTCTTTGGTCAAAGGGTTCATAGCCTCATCTTCGTTGACAATACGGCCTCTTTCCAGCTGCTTTACAAATAAGTCCGCTACCCGGTACATATCGGTAGACTTGTCGCCGCTGCCGGAAATAATCAGAGGGGTTCTGGCTTCATCGATCAAAACGGAGTCCACCTCGTCGATGATGGCAAAATGCAGATCTCTCTGTACCAGATCTTCTTTGCGCACAACCATGTTATCTCTCAGGTAGTCAAAGCCCAGTTCGTTATTGGTAGCATAGGTAATATCACAGGCATAAGCCGCTCTTCTTTCCGCGCTGTCCATGCCGTTTAAAATAACACCTACGGTCAAACCTAAGAAACGGAACACTTCGCCCATCCACTGCGCGTCACGCTGTGCCAGGTAATCGTTGACCGTTACTACATGCACGCCCTTGCCTTCCAGTGCATTCAAATATGCAGGCAGTGTTGCCACTAATGTTTTACCTTCACCGGTTTTCATTTCGGCAATACGTCCCTGGTGCATAACGATACCGCCCATCAGCTGTACCGGGAAGTGCTTCATATTTAAAACGTTGGGTCTGCTTGCTGCTTCTCTCACAACGGCATACGCTTCCGGCAGGATATCATCCAGCGTTTCCCCGTTTGCCAGTCTATCCTTAAATTCCTGTGTTTTTCCTCTCAGTTCTTCGTCGCTCAGTGCAGCATACTCATCTGCATAAGATTCGATCTTTTTTACAATGGGTGTGATCTTTTTGATTTCTTTTTCGCTATAATTTCCAAAGATCTTTTCCAAGAAGCCCATTTTTTGCTTCACCTCATTTTCCTGTTTTCATTCATATCCTGTAGACATAGTACTACAGTATATTAGTTTAACACAAAAAGCCCGCGTTTTACAAGAAAATTTTCCTGTTTTTCGCGGGCTTTTTCATTTTTTGTTATGTTTCCTACTGAAATAGTAGAAAAAACAGATCGGATTTCATTCCAAAGTGATATTGGCGAAAGAATTTATTTTTCTTCTATCTTTTTGCGGGTATCTTCTACCGCTTTTTGGCGCAGCGCCGCCAAAACGGGATGGCAGGAAGCTTCTTTTACGCCATAGGTCTGGTTTAGCTCATACTCTAAGGGCAGCCAGCTTTCCAAAGGCGCCTCGTTATGCTGAATCACCGCCTCCAATTTATCCAGTGCTTTATATACCCTTGCCTCTGGTGTTTCCAGTGCCAGCATTTCCTCAAACAAAGCTTTCCACTGACTGCTTAAGGGTTCATACAATGTATCCAGCAGCTGAAACAATACAGCGTCTTCGTGGGCGCTGTCCGCTTTCGTCTTTTGGAAGGAAGGGATATCTCCCGTAATGGCTTCTCCCAAATCATGAAGAATACACATACGGATAACTTTATTAAAATCCACGCCTTCTATCTCGTTTTCCAGCATCATAGCCATCAGGCTGGTCCGCCAGCTGTGCTCTGCCACACTTTCGGGGCGGTTCTGGCTGGTAACAGAGTGTCTGGTATAATTCTTCAAATGTTCTGCTGTATGCAGAAATTGGAAAAACTTTTCCGTATCTATCATATTACCTGCCTTCCTTCCCGCGTGCAATGGCTTTTTTCCAGCAGCTATGGCACATGGCTACATATCTGTCATTGCCGCCTAACACCACTTGCGCGCCTTCTGTAATCACATTGCCGTCATCGTCCAGTCTGGCATTGACAATGGCTTTATTGCCGCAGGCACAGATGGTCTTAATCTCTGAAATGGAATCCGCCAATTCCAACAGTCTGGCACTGCCGGGGAATAAATGGGTCTGGAAATCTGTGCGTAAGCCAAAGCAAATCACCGGCACATGGTATAGATCCACAATCTCCCGCAGCTGTTCGATCTGTGCGGGGGTAAAAAACTGACTTTCATCGGCAATGATCACATCGAAAAATTCCCTTTCCCGATCCCGGAACCGTTCTAAAATGTCCGTACTCTCCTCAATCACATCCGCCTTTTGGCTTAATCCGACCCGGCTGGTTATTTCTTCTCTGCCATAACGGGTATCCGCTGCCGGCTTAATGAGCCAGACTGCCATCCCCTGTTCCTCATAATTGAACTTGGTAATCAAAGCCTGCGCAGATTTAGAGCTGTTCATCGCACCATACTTAAAATAAAGCTTCGCCATTTTCATACATCCTTTCCCTTTGCGGCATCCTGTTTTTATCATCCATGGTAACGCGCCTGTTCCGACAAAATTTTTTGCCACTATTGCTTATCATCTTACCACGGATTTTCTCTGCCGCCAAGATAGAAAAACAAGTTTTCTTTTCCTTCTTTTCCCAGTGAAACGGATTAGCAATAGCGTTTTTTCAAAGACATTTTCTCCATTCCATTGACAAAAACTGGTTACGCTTTATATAATAAATATTAGGATGACGAAAGTGAGAGAGCATTTGTACACAGCAAATCACCGAAGGGGCGCAAACTCTCAGGTAAAGGGATCACTTTCCGACAGTCCTCCGGAGAGAGGCGAAAACGCCGACCGAAGAAGCAAATCTTTCAGGTAAAAGGACGGAGAGACAGAAAAGGACGAAAAGTCTTTTTTCTGTCTCTCTTTTTTTCTGTGATGAAACAGGTGACAGAACAAAAGGAGGGTATCCTATGGCAACGATTATAACCGGTTTAGCACTGCTGGCTATCATTTTGGCGCTCTTTTCTCTCTTCAGCATGAAAGCGCCGAAAGGCTCTCTTGCCATGAGCGGACTTGCCAACGCAGCTGTGGTCACGTTTTTAGTGGAAGCAGTCCACAAATATATTTCCGGCGGTCTCTTTGGTATATCCTTTCTGGAAGAAGTAGGCGCAGTTGCCGGAAATATGGGCGGTGTAGCCGCCGCCGCTTTGGTTGCCATCAATATGGGCACAAATCCGGTTTTTGCCCTGGCGGCAGGCGTAGCCGTTGGCGGCTATGGCATTTTGCCCGGATTTTTGGTAGGGTATTTCGTAGGACTGATTGCGCCCTATGTGGAAAAAAGTTTACCCAAAGGGCTGGATCTTATCGCGGGCGTACTGGCGCTGGCACCTGTTGCCAGATTTGCCGCTATGGTTGTGGATCCCGGTGTCACAGTAGTACTGACTTATATTGGCACCACCATTACCGCGGCCACCCAGCAGTCCCCCTTAGTAATGGGATTTTTGTTAGGCGGCATTATGAAAATGATTTGTACGTCGCCCCTGAGTTCCATGGCATTGACAGCCATGCTGGGGCTGACCGGTCTGCCTATGGGAATCGCAGCCATTGCATGTTTTGGCGGTTCCTTTACCAACGGTATGATCTTTGCCAGACTCCATCTGGGTGACCGGGGCAACATCATCGCTGTCATGCTGGAACCTTTAACCCAGGCTCATATCATTACCAAGCACCCTGTCCCGATTTATACTTCTAACATGTTAGGCGGCGGATTAGCAGGCATGGGCGCCGCTTTCCTGGGCATTATCAACAATGCACCCGGTACCGCTTCTCCCATTCCCGGAATGCTGGCACCCTTTGCCTTTAATGACCCTTTGAAAGTTGTACTGGCATTGGTCATTGCGGCACTGGGCGGTACACTGGCTGGTTTATTAGGCTCTTTGGTATTTCGTAAGTGGGATCAAAACAGAAATCCTTCCTCTGCTTCAGCTATGCCGACAGATCCCGCCAACTCATAATCAAACAAACAACACGAAAGAGAGGTTTTTCCTTTGACAGAAGCACAGATTTTAGGCTTTGCAGAATTTGTGGGCACCATCGCCTTTTCCGTATCCGGCGCCGTAATGGCCGTGAAAAAGCGCATGGATATTTTCGGCATTCTTATGATGGGCTTAATCACAGCCTTTGGCGGTGGTATGACACGGGACATTTTACTGGGACAAGTCCCTCCGAAATTATTTTTAGATGGGTATATGCTCTTATGGGCGGTTCTCGCTGCATTAGCCGTTTTTTTCATCATGGATCTGGCGCATCGGGAGATTTTTTCCTGGCGCCTTCCCAATCCGGACCAGCTGGTCAATTTATTTGATGCCATTGGTTTAGGCGCCTTTGCTTTGCTGGGTACACAAGCGGGCATTACAGCTGGATATGGCGATAATATTATTTTCTGTGCCTGCCTGGGAACACTGACGGGCGCGGGCGGCGGTATGCTGCGGGATATTTGCTGCAATGAAATTCCCGGTATTTTCCGCAAACATATTTATGCCGTTGCGGCATTAGCCGGTTCCTTATTCTACTATTATGCAAGACCCCTTGGCACTTTTTGGAATACCATTCTCACCATCTCCATTGTGTTCTCCATTCGCTTGATGGCAACACTTTGTAATATGAATCTGCCAAAAGTTTACCCGCCGAAAGAAACATAAGAAAAAGAAGGACAAATCCATTTTCTTTTTCGAAAGCGTATTTTTCCCTTTCATCTCTTTCAGGTAACTGTTGCCGCTCATTTTCTAAAAACAGCAACCGCAGTACATAAAAACAGCTGGAAACCTTTCAAAGGCTTCCAGCTATATTTGTTTTTTCATAAAACAGCCTAAATCCTGGCCGGCTGGTCCTCCAGTGCCAAAACAGCAGCATTCGTTTCAATAGCCGGCATTGTACAAGACATGCCTGTTTTTTTCCAAATCAAACATGAAAAGCGAAAGGGGCATGACTTTCGTCCTGCCCCTTCTTTCAAAAACCCGCTTGATCAAAACAGGTTTCCATTTATGCTTCAGGTTCAATCAAACCGTAAGAACCATTCTTTCTCTTATAAACCACATTGATTTCATCCGTTTCGCCATTACGGAATACGAAGAAGGAATGACCGATCATTTCCATTTCCATTACCGCTTCTTCCGCGTCCATAGGTTTCACATCAATCTGCTTTACCCGTTCAATCTTGTAAAGAGGCTCTTCATCCAGTTCCTCTTCCGCAATGGGAATAGATTGATATTCCGCTAAGAAATCGCCTTCCTGCTGACGTACTTTATTGCGTAAGCGTTTCTTATACCGTACAATCTGACCCTCCAGGACATCTACTGCGGTATCAATAGCGGCTGTCAAATCAGGATCCTTCACTTCCGCCCGCAGTAAACGCTGATTATACGGAATGGTTACTTCCACTGTTGCATCCAGTTTATCCACACTCAGAGTCACCGTTGCCAATGTGTCGGCAGGGAATAATTTTTCCAGTCTGCCCAGCTTCTTTTCGATCTTGTCTTTGGTCTTTTCCCATACATCAATGTTCTTACCAATAATCTGATAACGCATAAGCACTTCTCCTTTCGCTGCCGTCTATCTCTTGCGAGAACAGATCAGACAGCCCAATCTCCTGTCTTTCAGAAGCACTTTCCGAAAGACTATCCGAGGACTGATTCCTCTTGGATATTGTTTTATTTCGCCGAAAAAACAAAAACTCCTTTTTTCTTTCCAGAAATTTCTATGATTTTTTCAAATTTCTTTTTCCGTAAATTTTGTGAAAATTTTTTACAGAGGTTGACAAAAATAGTTTTCCGCACGTTGCGTAAATCGTCGATAAATGTAAAAAACCCGAAATACTGAGGTTTTTTCCAAAAGTGGAAAAAATATACTTATCCACAAAAAATAAATGCAAAATCTGTGGATAATGTGAATAAGTCTGTGAATAACCAAAATAAAAGGAGATTTGAATGTGGATAAGTTATGACAAGCATGTGGAGAAAAAATTTGTCACTTTTCCAAAATGTTAACATAATATTTTTATTTCCATTTTCTTTTTTGTTTGTCGAAAAAACAAATTCCGCAAAAAAAGCACAGAGAACATATTCCCTGTGCCATTTACTTTCCTTATGCTTTTTGTTCTAAGTAAGCGTCATATGCCGCTTCATAAATTTCTTTTGTCTCTTCATCATAACAAACAATTTGAACCAGTTCCGGCAAATCTGATTTTTCCATAAAGGTTAAAATCTCCCGCACCGCAATTTTTGCTGCCAATTCCATGGGAAAGCGGTACACACCTGTAGAAATGGCAGGAAACGCAATGGAATGAATGCCATGTTCTTTTGCCAATTCCAAACTATTGCGATAGCAATTCGCCAGCAGTTCTTCTTCCTTCCACTTGCCGCCGCGCCAAATAGGACCGGCTGTATGGATCACATACTTTGCCTTTAATTTATAGCCGGCTGTAATTCGCGCTTCACCAGTGGGACAGCCGCCAATTTTTCGGCATTCCTCCAGAAGCTGCTCGCCCGCAGCGCGATGAATGGCACCATCTACACCGCCACCACCTAAAAGAGAAGTATTCGCCGCATTTACGATGGCCTCTGTTTTCGCTTTGACAATGTCTCCTTTGCAGACAGAAAATCTATTCATAGCGCACTGCCCCCTTTTTTACATTCTTTTCGCCTTTATGACTCTATTTTATCCTTTTTCCCCATTTTCGTAAAGCAATTTTTTTAACAAACATAGAAAAAGAAACGCGGATGCACGAAAAGCAGGAAAGAACCTGCTTTTCTGCTGCTGCCGCGTTCCTTTTTTACTGTGCTGCGTACGCCATGGGGTCTACAGAAGCACCTGTTTCATCTGTCATAGCAAATTCCACATGATCGCCTAAAGCGGTGCTTGCACGATCTGCTTTTGCCACCAGACCGATAGTTTGACCGGGTTTTACCCATTCGCCTTCTGTTAAAGCCACATCTTTCAGTTGACCATATGTGGTCTGCCAGCCATTTTCATGGACCAGTGTGACAGTAGTATTCCCGCCATCTTCCGTTGCGACAGATGCGACTGTGCCGCCCGCCGCAGCGGTAACAGCGCTGTCCTGCGCCGCTTTCAGGCTTACGGAATCACTGGTATGATACTGATCCAAAGTAGGGTCATAAATGGCATGATCCGGGCTGTAAGCCATCAAAATCTCTCCATCCACCGGCAGGGCAAAGGCAACTTCTTCCTCAGCTTCCGGCAGCGCAGCGGAAGTCTGCGGTTCTTGTGCGGTTGTTTCCATTTCTTCCTGTGCTGTTTCCGCTACGGTTTTTGTTTTTGCAGAAGTGACTGGTTCTGTTTGATTTTCTGTTTGGGGCAGAGTATTTTGCTGTTCCACTGAGGGCCGCTGTTTGTTTGCGCTTTCATCCCACAAAACGGCTGCTGCAGCGGTACCAATACATAAAACTGCCGCCAGGGCATACATGATTTGTTTTTCCTTCATATCCGATTCACACCTCCGAGGTTATTTTTGCCCCGAAAGGAGGTGTTTTATACAGACTTACCCATCTTTCTCAAAACCAAATGAAACACCGGTATAATAGTGGGATAAAATTTCATGATAATCCCATCCCATAGCGGCCAAAGCCATGGCGCCGCGCTGGCTCATGCCCACGCCATGACCATATCCCTTTACCGTAAAAGTCAGCCCATCCCCTTCTTCTTCCACAGTAAAGGCAGTGCTGCGCAGCCCAAGACATTGTCTGATCTCTGCGCCGGTAAATGTTTGATCCGCCACCTGTACTGAAAGCACATATCCCGCTTCTGAACGGGAAAGTATCTCCATTTTTCCCGAAACGCCCAAAGATGCTTCTAACTGCTCCATGGAAAAATGGGTTTTGGTAATAAAGTCATCTCCTTCTTCTTCCCAAGAACTGTCTACACTGGTTAAATAAGGCAGTGCGCTTGTCCAGACCATTTGGCTGTCTTCTGTTTTTCCAGCGCTCTGGGCATGAAAAGCAGCCAATATAGGCTCCCCGTCATAAAGCATAATCTCCCCTGCCGTTTCAAAAATAGCTTGTCTGATTTTGTCTTCGTTGGTCTGCCACTGGCTGCCCCACCGTTTCTTACGCTCCGCTTCGTCAATATGGGCCTGCCCGTCATAAACAGAATTGCCTTCTTCTAATTTCCGCAAAGCATAAGTACGGCTGGCTACTACCTGTGCCTTAATGGCATCCAGCTCCGCAGAAGCCGGCATTTCCGCAGAAACAATGTCCAATAACGCTTCTTCGGAAACAACGGCGCCTGCAGGGCTGGCGTATGGGGCATTTTTTACATAAGGAACATAAATCCCTTCATCTGCCGGCTGGGATGGTATCCATAGCGCTATGAAGAATGGCAGAAGCCATGTAATCAGCAGCACATAGTAAAATACCCATAAAAATCTTTTGGTCCACATTTTGATTTGCTCTCGTTTCATACAGTTTTCCACCTCTGAAACAAAGATATGCGAACAAGACCCTAAGTTTTCTTTTTTTCGAAAAAAAGAAGTATCACAAAGCAATCTCCCCTTAAGAAAACATTATTTTTCTTTCTTTTGAGTTCTTAAGGGGAATTGCGGCGGCTGTCTTCAAAAGAAAACAATATAGATAACATACAGACAAAAAAGAAACAGCCGGAATCCCTTTGCAGTCAGGATTCCAGCCGTCTTTGTTTTTTAGGAGACAGCCCTCATCAGCCTTTTTCTGCTCCTCCTTTAACGAAACCAAAAAAGCCAAACGCCAAACGCACTTACCAGCATACAAAACAGAATTGCCAGCTTTGCGTCTTCCCGGTCACGTTTACGAATCTTTTTTTCATCTTCCGGGCAGGGATTTTCGCGGACATACAGTCCCCCAAAGCGTCCGCGCTCCACCTGCAGGCGTAATGTGGTTTCTTTTTTCAGCATACGCCAAGTACGTTTCGTGATACGGAAGTGGTAGGTAACGCCATTATGAATGCCTTCCAGGAAATAAGCGCCAAACACATGCTTTTCTCCGCCATTTCTGCCTGCTTCAAAAAACTTGCAGGAAAGCAAAATGAGCTCTTGTTTTCTATCCTTACCCAAAAAGGCACGGTCAATGGCAGTATAAATCAGGTTGGTATAAAAATAGTTCAATACCAACAGAGGCAGAATAATCATAATAATCCGCAAAATATTCATCCGCGTACTGCCCCATCCTTGTAAATTCAAAATATATCCCTGAATCTGTGCTTGAGAGAGGGAATAGAACAAAAATAAAAATGTCCAAAAATAAAGAAATCCGAACAAAAATTTCTTCTTTTTCCGTTCATGGATATTCCACATGATCCGTTCATCCATTGCCGCTCTGCATAAGAAAAACTCCAGCACACATAATAACACCATCAGACCGTTGATCTGCATGCCGTCTTGATAATTGACCGCCATAAAAAAAATGGGCAACAGCCAGCCGCAGATGAGAAACCAGCCACCTTCTGTGGTCTGGATAAATAAGAATATGCACCAATATATGGTAAGCAATGTAATAAAACCAACCCAAGCCATGCTTTCCCATCCTCCATCTTTTTTCTCTATTTCTTAGTATAGAGAGAAATTGACCTTTACGCAAGACACAAAAGACAAAAAGCCTCTTTTCCGCCCATTTTTCACTGTTTTCCCTTTCTTTCCCACAAGAAAAAAGGCTTTTTTTGTTGACAGGTTCTGATCTTTTCACTATAATAAGCATTGTGATTTTTTCTATTCATGTTAATGAAGTGATACTTGCCTGTAGGCGCAGAAGATGGCCGCCTCACTGTTTGTTCATATACAGATATGCAAGGATAGTCTTTCTTTTTTTCTAAAGAAAAGGGGATGGGCTATGGCATTATGCAGTTTGGATGAGCAGCCTGGTGTGTCTTATTTTTTGTCCTCTCCTATTTTTTCTGACGGCTGCCCTTTTGGGCCCACCCATTTACCGAAGGGAAAATACTGGACAGGCAGGTACGCTTGATTATATAAGAGATGGCTTATGGTCATCCAGCAAGAAGGAGAGGTCTTCGGACCTCTCCTTCTTATTATGCCACAACAACGCAAAACTCATCCCGCTGAAATAGCAATTGCATGAAACATACAAAAACTTTTCTTTCTTATATAAAAAACTCTATGTCTGCGGAGATAAATCCATTGACATAGAGTTTTTCTATTATCTTACTTTATCTGCGTTCGTAACGCAATACTCTATTTCTATGAACAAGTTTAGTCATTTACAACTACTTTCTTTACGTTGCCAGATCCGTTAAAGGTCAGCTCAACCTCAAAAGCACGCTTGCCTTGTGTATCCAGCCATTCTTTATCGTAATCATCGTCATCGTCGTAATCAACATCCAAAGATACATAGGTAGGGAAAGTATATTCATAGTCATTGGTTTCTACGACGATTTCCCTGTCTTCCGTATCATAAGAAATGAAATCACCGGTTACGGAAACGATTTCCACATCCAGACCAACCACTTCGTCATCTACGATATACAGTTTGGCTTCTACTTCCACATCCTTATCATTGCAGATCTTCTTCAGATAAGTGTAGCTCTGGGTATAATCATCAGAGTAATCGAAGATGTTGATGCCATAGGTGTAATCCTCCTCCGCATCATCGGGCTCATCTCTGCCGCTGGTTACATATCTGCTGAGGGCGTAGCTCTTGGAAGAGCTGTCCAATGTAATTTCATCGTCATCAATGGATTCTACTGTACCACTCTTAGTAGCAGTAGAGGTTTCCGTTACCTTCAGGTTGCTCTTTTTGGTGCTGTACATAAACTGAATGATTTCTTCATCGTCGTTGAAACCAATCTTTACATATACATCATCGTCATCATCAATTGCGTCATCCAGATAATTTTCAATGG
>CALWKY010000043.1 GCA_944381395.1 uncultured Lachnospiraceae bacterium | reverse complement strand
ACAACACAAGAGATTCCCGCAATTTTATTTTTATCGGAATTGTTTTCTTATGAAGATAGCCATCGCAATTCCCCTTAAGAAATCAAAAGAAAGAAAAATAATGTTTTCTTAAGGGAAGATTGCTTTTCACCATCCTTTTTTATTGGGAGCAACTCCACTTCTTATCGTTCCCAAAAACGTCCTGCGACCACTGTCATATCATCCCGTTTTTCATCCTGACGGTAACGGCTTAAAGCCCCATTTTTTAACCACTTTGCCGTCCGTTCCGGATCCCCTAAAGGCACCTCGTCACAATGCTTTTTCAGCCACTCGGCCGTTTCTTCCACACCGCCAAAAGCATCAGTAATGCCATCACTGCACAGCAGAATCACGTCTCCATTTTTCAATAAAAACTCCTGTTCTAAAGGCGTGGGATTTTCCAAAATACCTACGGGCAAGCTTAGCCCAGTTAAGGTTAAAACCCTTTCTCCCCGCAGCAAGAAAGTGGCTGTGCCGCCATATTTTAAAAAGGACGCCTTCCCGCTGAATAAATCCACACTGCATAAGTCCAGCGTTACAAACCCCTCCTCCTCTTCAAACAAAAGTGTGGTATTGATCATTTCTGCCAGTTCCTTTAGTCCAAATCCTGCACAGAAAAAGCTTTCCGCTAACTCCACGGCACGATCTGCCCTTGTCTTTGCCTGTTTTCCCCTGCCCATGCCGTCGGATAAAGCCAAAAGCACAGCGCCCCGTTCTTCACTGAAGAATGTCATGCTGTCTCCGCACACGTCTTCTTCTGCCCCTTCCATATCTGCCGCAGCCGCCAGCAGGAAAGGCGGTTCCTGCCGAAATACCAGCACATTTTTTGCAGCCGGCTGTAAAGCGGCAGGAGAGGGAGAAAACCGCATAGGCACCTGCATGGCATCCCGCAATAGTTTTTCCATTTTCTTGCACCAGGGAGCGGTGGGTGCAGGCGGCATTACAGTAGTAGGAAAGGTTAAAATGGCGGTTCTCCCTCTGCCTTTTTCCTCAAACACAGAAAGTGCGCTGACACCAATGCCGGCACAAGACAGCAATACCCGCAGCCTTTCTTCCTCCTCCGGCAGCGCGATCCGTCCTCTGGCAAACTGCACGGACTCCCGGGATAAAATATCTCCCAGCATCCGGAAATGTTCCCGTATCAGCCCCAGAGAACGCCCCGCCAGTGCTTTTTGCTCTTTTTCCTGCCGCAATATATTCCGCTGGCGTTTCAAGCTTTGGGCAAAAGCGTCAGGATGCAGGCATTTTTCTAAAAATTCCGGCGGAAAATCTTCCGCTCCTGCATCTTTCTCTTCCATTTTCTGTAAAAAGTAAAAAGATGCGCTGTAACAAAGAAAGGGAGCATCTTTCCAGCAGACTTCATAATGGGGGCATTGACTGCAACTTTCTCTGGCTGCCCGCTCTGCCAGCATCGTCATTTCTAAGGAAGGCTTTTCTTCCTCTTGCTGGGGAATAGGCAGTACCTTTGCCAGCGCCAAACATGCGTCTGCCTGTTTTTGCAAACGTTCTGCCGCGCAGCAGCCACTGTCCGCTCCCATAAGTACTTCACTGGGCGCCTCTTCCTGTCTGGGTAAAAAGGCTGCCGCCAGCAGAAAAACCAAACATCCTGCACCAACTGCACCACATAGAATGAGATCTGCTTCTTGGGCAAACACCAGCATGAGCACCGCTACGGAAAAATGTACCACCGCCAGCATCCACGGACCACCTTTTTGGAAAAATCCTCCTACACAACGATGCCCGCATGAAACCGCAAACAGCAGTAAGTCCCCCTGCCCGCACAGCCACAAAATCAGTCCCAGCACTTCCCCGGCAGCGGCTTCCCCCGCCCAAACACCAAGCAGGCTGCAAAGGGTAACCAAAAAATACAGCAGTGCCTCAGAAAACGGCAGAAAAGAGAGCAGACCGCACAAAGATACCGCGAAAAAAGCACACAAAGAAAGTCCTGTTCCTTCTTTTTTCTCGCCCTGCGCCAAAAACGACACACCACCCGATGCCAAAATGGAAGATGTCACTGCAAGCACGCCTTCAAAAAAAGCAGCCATCAAATAAAATTGGGAACCGCCTGCCAATACAGACTGTACCACCCCGGCAAAAAACAGGGAAATCCCCGGCAAAGCCCAGCGTAATCTTCTTTTTTTCACTAAACCGTGCAAAAAAGCAAAACATGCCAGCGCTCCTAAGTATTTGATTCTATGATTGCCTTCCAAAAGCACAGCGGCAGCCAAAGATACAACACCCGGCAAGATTCCCATATTGCTGACACCCAATGCACCCAATGCGCCAAACCCAAAGGGATACATCCATCCCAAAAAATGAAATCGACCGCATAAAAAAATTCCGCCGCAAACAGCCAAAAGTCCTATATTTCGCCGCATTTCTTCTGCCTGGCTGGCTTTTTTCGCCGCTTGTCTTCTTTTTTCTTTTTGATTTGGCCAAGTTGTCAAGGTGATTTTCTCCATTGCCCGCATTCCCCCTTTTTCATGGCAATTCTATACTTTTACCCATTGTAAAATAAAATGGACAAGATCCCTGTCGAAACAAGAGGGGAATTATCTTCACTTTCTATCAAAAAACCACAAAAAAAGACGCTTTGAAAAAGCAATCTCCCCTTAAGAAAACATTGTTTTTCTTTCTTTTGATTTCTTAAGGGGAATTGCGACGGCTCTCTTCATAAGAAAACTATTCCGATCAAAATAAAATTGCAGGAACCTCTTGTGTTGTAAGAGATTCCCGCAATTTTTGTTTTCTTATGAAGAAGCCCCTAATACAGCGTCTTTTCAAAAAATCCTTTTTATTTTTCATATTTTTTTCGGATCCGGATATCCTCACCGTAAAATGCCATAACTTCGTAAGTGCCCCGTACCCGTGATAAAAACCGGTCGGAATACTGGTTTACCAGTTTATCCGCGCCTAAGTTAGTAGAAAGCACCACACTTTTTTTCCGCAATGCCCGTTCATTGATGACACGAAACAGCTCAGAGGCAGTTAATACGGTGCTAAACTCCGTTCCCAAGTCATCAATAATCAACAGGTCCGCATCCAGCAGGTCTTCCATGGGATCTTCTTTCGGCACATCCTCGTCTTTCGCGCCAAAGCGGTAGGCTTCAAAGAGACGGCACAGCTGACCGGATGTGAAATACAGCACCACTTTGCCCTGTTCCAGCACTTCTTTCGCAATGGCGTTGCACAAAAATGTTTTGCCTAATCCGGTAGGTCCCCACAGTAAAAGGGAAGCGCCTTCCTCAATCTGACGGGTAAAATCCAACGCTTTTTTATAGTTCTGCTGCATATTTTCCCGGGGGCTTAATTCTTGTCCCTCTCTGCGCTGGTCACTATAATAATCAAACCGGAAGGTATTAAAGTTTTCTGTCTTAACCAGTTCTTTCACATTGGACTGATCATAAAGCCGCTCCATAATCCGCTTTTTCATGCAGGCGCACATTTCCTGGTCCACATAGCCTGTGTCTTTACATTGATTACAGCGGTAGTAGGGCTTCAGCATCTGTTCGCTGGCGCCTACGCTTTGTAAGAGGGTATTTCTCTCTGCATGAAGAACTTTTCCCTTTTCCTGCAATGCCAATAAATGTTCCTGCGCCTGCGCCGGATCCAATAACACCGCTTTTGCGCTCTCCACACCGGTTAAAGAAAGCTCCTGCTCGATCTGGCGCAGCCGGGGCACCATTTGATACAGCGTTTCTTTCCGTTCTCTCAGATCTGCTTCCTCCTGAGCGCGCAGCTGCTCATACTCCCGCAGCACTTCCCGATAAATCTGCGTGCGCGTGGTCATACTTACTTCCCTCCTTTACGGATCTATCATTCCTGTTATGGTGCTGTTTTCTCCATAAAAAACAGCTTACCATTCTTTTCTTCGTTCACTTTCCAGCCGTTCCAGTTCCACAAAATCCCAATCTCTCTGGTCATAGTTGATAAAACGATTCTGATTTTTTTCTTCTTTGCGTGCCGATACCGGCTGACTGGTTTTTTCTCCTTTTTTCGCAGCATAGGCAGCATCCAAACGTTCTATGTCTGCCAATGTGGTAACCCCAGCCAATTTCCAATCGCTGAGAATCTTATTGGCATAGGGAAAACTGGCTTTTCCCGTCTGCATCACTGTACGGCTGCAAGCTTCACAAATAATTTCCGTAGGGAAATCCTTTTGCCACTCTTTCAAATATTTTTCTTCCCGGAAAACAGGGCTGCGGTGTCCCTGTCCAAAAGCGGACATAATGCGGTAGGTGCCATCCTCCCGCTTTTCCACATGGGCAAGAGCTTTTTCTGCTGTATCTATGCCATTTTCCTGCCAATCCATTGCCACTTTTTCCAAATAACGCATGCTTTTATTTTTCTTGCCGCAGCAGTAAGCCAGCAGCACTTCAATGACTTCCACCGGCAGCCCCAGCCAATCATAAAGACTTAACAATGTGCTTAATTCCTGGATACTCAGAGGATGGCCTAAATACTTTTCCGCAGAAGCCTTCAGTTCTTTCACCCAATCATACTGCACCAAGTAAACCTGCAATTCATCTACGGAATAAACAGGCGCCTCCCCTACCGGACGACGGGGCGCCTTGACTTCTTCCTGCGCAGGCTGGCAGGGGGGCAGCAGCCCTTTTTCTGCCCAATAGGCAATACCATGGCGTACATCCGCGCTGTTTGCCTGCATCCATGCCGCCAATTTTTCCGGCGATGCCTGAGGACAGGCTTTTGCCAAAAGAAACACCGTTACATAAAAAGGCGGCGCTTGAGCAAGCGGTCCCGTAATCAGAGATACCGGCAAGGTTATGGATGGTTCCTGTTTTGTTATTTCGTCTGATAAATCTGCCATAAAAGCGCCTCCTTTCTTTTTTCTTCTATTTCGCTGTTATCATATCATAAAAGCCTGCAAAATGCAAAATGCCTTCCTCTGTTTTTTCATAACATTCCATTTTCTGCATAAAATAGGAAAGTTTTATGGAAAACAAGTTTTTGGGTTGCATCTTTTCAAAAATTATATTATTATGGCAAAAGGGAAACCAGCGTGTTTCTTTCGAAAAACAGGAAAAAAGGAGAGAATTACCAATGAGTTTATACAGTGATTGGATGGAAAAATCTACCCGTGATGACGGTAACAGTATCGAAGCTGTTTGGGAGGAATACCTGCCCAAGGAGCAGAAAGTTTATGAATCTATTATTGGTCAGAAAATAACAAAAGTAGAAGGTACTGTAAAGGAACTGGCAGAACGTTTCCATATGGACTGCGAAGCTACCGTTGCTTTCATTGATGGTATCAATGATGTACTTCCCACTCCTTATGATATGGAAACCCTAACAGAGGACAGCCAGATTTGTCTGGATATTGATTTTGAAAAGCTGTTTAAGAAGATGGTAGAATACCGTGCAGAACATCTGTACACACTGCCTCAGTGGAATGGCATTTTCGATGAGGAAACCAGAAAGCGCCTGACTCTGGAGCAGAAAAGATCCCGCACCGTAGTAAAGGGTCAGAAGATCGGGCGTAACGATCCTTGTCCTTGCGGCAGCGGCAAGAAATACAAAAAGTGCTGCGGCGCTAATCTGTAATGGAAACCATTATCCGTAAAACCGACCCCTTTCGGCCCGATGAAGAGGTCATTGCGCAAGGCGCGAAAATATTACAGCAAGGCGGTCTGGTGGCATTTCCCACAGAAACGGTATATGGTCTGGGGGGAAACGGTCTGGATGCGGATGCCTGCCGCAGAATTTACGCCGCAAAAGGCAGACCTTCCGATAATCCCTTAATACTCCACATTTCTTCCTTAGAGGAGTTAGCAGGGATTGTAAAAGAAGTCTCTCCTGCTGCAAAGAAAATCATAGATGCCTTTTGGCCTGGACCCATTACGATTATTTTCCCCAAAGCAGAATGTGTGCCTTATGCTGCGACAGGCGGGTTGGAAACAGTCGCTGTACGGTTTCCTTCTCATCCCACCGCACAGGCGCTGATCCATGCGGCAGGGCTGCCCATTGCAGCGCCTTCTGCCAATTCTTCCGGCAAGCCCAGCCCCACCCGCGCCAGCCATGTAGCACATGATCTGGATGGTAAAATCGATATGATTTTGGATGGCGGCTCTGTGGAATGGGGATTGGAATCTACCATTGTAGATTCCACATCAGATGTAGTTACCATACTGCGCCCCGGTGCTATTACCTTAGAAATGCTGGAAAAAGTAGTGGGACAGGTTGCCATTGATCCGGCTATTACCGCCAGACCGCCGGAAGGCTTAGTGCCTAAGGCGCCCGGCATGAAGTACACCCACTACGCTCCGAAAGCGGATGTAACTTTGGTTTCAGGGCCTAAGGATGCAGTGATCCGTAAAATGAATGATCTGGCGCGCCAGTCCATGGCAGAAGGAAAGAAAACAGGGCTGATGTCCACAGATGAAACGGCACCATTGCTTCAGGCAGATGCTGTCCTTTCCTTAGGCAGTGAAACAGACTATGCTGCCATCGGCGCGAATTTGTTTGACACCCTGCGCCAATTCGATGCTTTGGGTATGGATGTGGTATTTTCCCAGGTATTTTCTGAGGAAGGCGAAGGCATGGCAATTATGAATCGTTTGCGGAAATCCGCAGGCTATAAAATCATACAAGCACAAGATGAGAAAGGAGAGTGAAGCATCATGTTGGCTTTAGGCTGTGACCACGGCGGTTATGCATTGATGCAGGAAGTCATTGCATATTTAGACAAGCACAATATTCCCTATCATAATTACGGTACCTTTTCTGAGGAATCTGTAGATTACCCTGAATATGGCAAATTAGTAGCCCACGCAGTAGCCAGCGGTGAATGTGAAAAAGGCATTCTGATTTGCGGCACCGGTATTGGCATCTCCATTACCGCCAATAAAGTAAAAGGCATTCGTGCCGCTTTGTGCCACGACGTATTTTCTGCAAAAGCAACCAGACAGCATAATGATGCCAATATTTTAGCCATGGGCGGTCGTGTGGTTGGTCCGGGTCTGGCACTGGAAATTCTGGATGCTTTTCTGAATACTCCTTTCTCTAACGAGGAAAGACATATTAGAAGAATTGCACAGATTGAGTCCTAAGTATCTATAAAAGAGATAGAAAGGAAGCTGTGTTATGAGTAAATTTTTCGTATCGGAACACCCGTTGATTCAATCCAAAATGGCACTGCTGCGCAACAAAGAGACCGGTGCCAAAGAATTCCGCGAAATCATCGGCGAAGTTGCTATGCTTTTAAGCTATGAGGCAACCCGCGATCTGGCTTTAAAGGATGTGGAAGTAGAAACTCCCATTGCCACAGCACACTGCAAAACCATCAGCGAAAAACTTGCCATTGTACCCATCCTGCGTGCCGGCATTGGCATGACCGATGGTCTGCTTACGCTGCTGCCTACCGCTAAGGTAGGTCATATCGGTTTGTATCGGGATCCTGATACATTAGAGCCTGTAGAATACTATTGCAAGCTGCCTCATGATGTGTCAGAACGAACGGTACTGCTGACAGACCCGATGCTGGCAACTGGCGGTTCTGCTGATGCTGCCATTGCTTTCTTAAAGCAAAAACAGGTAAAACGGATTATTTTTCTTTGTATCTTAGCAGCACCGGAAGGTGTACAGCGCTTGCAGGAACGCCATCCTGATGTGGATATTTTCGCTGCCGCTTACGATAGTGATGGATTAAACGACCATGGCTACATTGTACCCGGTTTGGGCGATGCAGGCGATCGTATTTTTGGTACGAAATAAGTGCATGAGAAATTAGAAAACAGGTTTATTCTCAACGGAATAAACCTGTTTGTTTCTATTGCCATAAACGCAAAAATATTTGCCTTTTCCTACACTTTATTTTGCTTTTTTCCCTTCTATGTGTTATCATAGAGGGGATCATGCAGAAATGACAGTTTTAACTGCTTGAAAATACCATTGACGGTCTAAAAATCGGCATACGGTAGTAAAAAGGAGCGAATTTTCTATGGAGCATCGTTGGCTCTTATACATCGCGGCATTCGCCAGCGCTTTTAGTATCACTTTAGTCACAACACCTTTTGCCAAATGGCTTTCCATACGGCTGGGCGCCATTGACTACCCGAAAGATCGCGGTGTGCATACAAAACCAATGCCCCGTATGGGCGGCATTGCCATCGTATTGGGTTTTATGATCCCTGTAATTGTGCTTTATCCTTTTGCCCATACGATGAATATGCGGCAATTTATTGGCTTTATTATTGGCGCGGCGATTATCGTTTGCTTAGGCATTGTGGATGATACCCATAACCTGCCGGCAAAACTGAAATTCTGTGTGCAGATTATTGCCGCTATGATCGTTATTCTATCCGGCACCCGTATCAATATTGTACTGTGGCCTATGACACAGGCATTACGCACATTCAGCATTCCCATCACTCTTTTGTGGATTGTAGGCATGACCAATGCCGTTAACCTCATCGATGGTTTGGATGGATTGGCCGCCGGCGTAACTGCCATTGCTTCCATCTGCTTAATGGTGTTATGCGCCATCACCGGCAGTATTGAAGCGGTAGTCTTTACGGCGGCGTTAAGCGGCGCCTGCCTGGGCTTTCTTCCCAGAAATTTCAATCCCGCGGAATTGTTTATGGGCGATACCGGTTCCACCTTCTTGGGATTTGTATTAGGTGTTACCAGCGTTATGGGTGTTTTTAAAGGATATGCTCTGCTGGCACTGATTGTAAGTGTGCTGTGCCTGGGCTTTCCGATTTTTGATACCATATTCGCTATCCTGCGCCGTTTGGCAAAACATCAGCCCATTATGCAGGCGGACCGCGGGCATCTGCACCATAAACTCATTGACCATGGATTTAATCAAAAGCAGGCCGTACTCATCCTTTATGCCCTTAGCTTAGGGTTAGGATTATTGGCAATCTTTATTGCATGTAAAGACTCTCGTACCTTAGTGGTTTCTGTACTAATGGCAATCTTGCTGAGCTTGATTGTATATTTCTTCAATGCACAGCATCATCGAAATCGTCCGTAAAAAATAAAAGCCTTTTCCCATAGGAAAGGGCTTTTTTCATTGCCAAAATACACTGCCATCCTATTGTAAATACAAAGCAGCATGTTAATAGGTCTACATCCTAAAAAATGAAAAACCCTCTACCATAAGAGGGATTGTTATTTTTCATTTCCTAGCAGATTCTTTTCCCAAGCAAAAAGTATTGCTGTACACCATTGCATAAAAAATAGAGCCGGTATTCTCATGAGAAGGATTCCGGCTCTTTCCAGTTCACTGCTATTTTTTCAGCACAGTTTTTTCGTTTCCCTTTCGAAATCATGTTTTCTTAAGGTAAACTGTCTTGCGCTGCTTTTTTATTCCGTCTTGTTTTCTGACTCACCATTGGCTTCAGCATCAGACTGGGTATTATCTTCTGTATCATTTTGTGTGGTATCACTTTCTTTTACGGTTACTTTGGTAGTATTTTCGCCAAATTCATACGTTTTTCCATCTGCAATATCCATACTTTCCCAGATATTTTCTGTACCGTCTTCATACACAAAACGTGTCTCCCATTTACTGTCTTTGGGCACGCTTCCGCTTAAAGTTAAATTCATAGAATAGTTATTCTTCCATTCCTCCGCATTGAGCAAATTTTCTGTCCATTCTTCGCTGCCCGCCGCACGCAGATTTACTTCCGTTACCGTTTTTCCTGTTTCATTGGCAAAGGTAAAACCCAGATCTACTGTTTCCATTTCCGCTTTCTTTCCACAGCCGCTCATGCCTGCTGCACAGATCAAAGCCATTACCAAAAGAAAAGGTTTTCTAAAACATTTTTTCATATTGCTCGCTCCTTTTTAACCTATATCCGCTTGATTTAATCGCTTTCTGCGCGCTTTCCAGTCCGGAATCCACCGTTCCACTACCGCCCAAAACCGGGCAGAATGATCCGGCACTGCTAAATGCGCCAGCTCATGGACCATCACATAATCCAGACACTCCTGCGGTTTGGTCACCAATCCTAAACTAAACGATATCTGTTTTTTCTGGGTCTGGCAACTCCCCCAGCGGCTGCGCATATCCCGTACCTGTATCTGATTAGGATACAACCCCATTTGCTCCTGCCAAAACGGCAGCCTGTGGGTCAAACGCTCCAACAATAACTGGCGAAACGCTTCTTTTAAGTACTGACTGCGCTTTTCCCATGTGCTTTCTGATGGAACTGTCAAATAAATCTTGCCATTTTCCAGTCGAAATTGTTTTTTGCCTTCTTCCAACACTAAGGTATATGGTTCTCCCCACAGCATAAATTGATCCCCTGTCTCATACGTATGCGGCTGTATGCTTTCCTGCATCAGTTTCCACTGGTTCTGCTGATGGGAAATCCAGGGCAGTTTGTCCTGGGCAAACCGGCAAATGACATCCTCTGGTATGCCTAATGGCGCTGTTAGAATGACTTGTCCATCTTTCTTTACCCGCAAGTATAGGTATTTCACTTTCTTTCGCCGTACGCAAATGGTCGTGCCGCCATATTCCATGGTATATGTATGATAAACTTTACGGCTTCCACCGGGCAATCCTTTTCGCCTCCTCTTATCTGTCCCATTTTACAGAAGAAAAGAGTCTGTGACATACCATCACAAACTCTTTGGAATTTTCACAAATACATCTTATTGTGCGTGATATTCCTCAAAGGTAATGCTCTGGATGCAGACATCCTCCAAGGGCTTATCATTTTCATCTACTTCTACTGCGGCAATGGCATCTACCACATCCATACCGTCAATCACCTGACCAAAGATGGTATAAGGACTTCCAAAAGCATACTCCAGATGGACAGCACCGCCGTTTTCACGGTAATATGCCATTACATTTTCGCTGAAGATTTCTTTGAGGGTATGGAATTGACCATCGCTTAACTGCATACCCAATTCTTCCTCGCCGTCTCTGCTCTGTTCCAATGCCTGCATATAAGTCTCATTGACATCCTTTTCCTGTACAATGAAGAACTGGCTGCCATTGGTGTTGGGGCCACTATTTGCCATGGCTAAAGTACCGCGGAAGAAATGGAGTTTTGCACTGATTTCATCCTCAAAGGGAGTACCCCAGCAGCTTTCGCCACCCTCACCATTGGTATCGCCGCCTTGAATCATAAAGTTTTCAATGACACGGTGGAAAGAAACGCCATCATATTCTCCCGCTTTTGCCAAGGTCTTGAAGTTTTCCACTGCCTTCGGTGCTTCTTCCGGATAGAACATCACCGTAATATCACCCAAATCCGTGTGGATGACTGCAACCTCATCGCCTTCTTCCGGAGGTAAACTCTGCAAAACCACATCATTCGCAGGTGTATCATCAGAATGATCGGCGTTTTTATCTTCGCCGCATCCTGCCAACCCCAATGCCAGAATACTCAATCCTGCCAAAAGCAGACCATTTCTTATTTTCATGTCCATAGCTCCTTCTATCGCCATTTCCCATGATGAAACAGGCGTTATGATTTATTTTTCAATATTAGTAATAGTATAAACGGTTCCAGAAAAAAAATCCATTTCGGAATTCTTAAAATTCTTATTCCTTTAACGAATTGCTTGATGAATTTGTTCCAAAACTGCTTCTACACCATTTTTTCCTTTGCTCTGTGCCATGGCAGCAATCATTTCTTCCCGCTGGTTATACAGCGTATGCAAATCTGCACAAAACCGCTCCGGTGTCAATTCTTCCTGAGGCAGTACCATAGCATAATGTTTCTCTGCAAAATACGCCGCATTTAACACCTGATCGCCACGGCTTGCATTTGTAGAAAGGGGAATCAAAAGCTGCGGCTTGTGCAATGCCAAAAATTCATTGATTGCATTGCTGCCGGCACGGGAAATCACCACATCGGCCGCTGCCAATAGATCCGGTAATTCCTCTGAAACATATTCCCACTGGCAATAATCCGCTCTGCCCACAAAACTTTCCTCTAAATTTCCTTTTCCGCAAAGATGGATGACGCTAAAATCTTTTGTAATTTCATCCAGCGCATCCCGTAATGCTGCATTCAGTTTTAAGGCACCGCTGCTGCCGCCCATCAGCAATACAACTGGTTTTTTCCCATCAAACTGGCACAATTCCAAACCTTTTTCCCGTCTTCCCGCAAACAAAGCACTCCGTATGGGTGTACCGGTATAAACGCCCTTGCCATCCGGCATCTGTTCTGCTGTTTTTTCAAATGCAGTACAAATAGTAACCGCAATGGGCATAGTTATGCGATTGGCTAAGCCTGGTGTCAAATCAGACTCATGGGCCACTACAGGGATTTTGCATACTTTTGCCGCCAGCACCACCGGCACCGCTACAAAACCGCCTTTGGAAAAGATCACATCCGGCTTACACTTTTTTAACAGTCTAATCGCTTCTCCCAGACCTTTTACCACACGAAAAGCATCCGCAATATTTTCCGCGGAAAGGTATCTGCGTAGCTTTCCTGTGGAAATTCCCAAATATTCCACACCGGCTGCTTCCACCAGTTCTTTTTCCATACCATGTTTGGATCCAATATACGTGATTTTCCAGCCTTCTTCCCGTAACCTGGGAAGCAATGCTAAGTTGGGCGTAACATGCCCTGCTGTACCTCCGCCAGTCAGCACAATATGTTTCATACTATTCTCTCCTTCATTACGTGGAGTCTTTTTTCTCGTACTTTTTATCATACCAGATTTTCCCCTGTCCTACCAGCCTTTTTTCCTAAAATTTAACGTTCCATTTTCTTAATTTCTAATGGCATATTTTCCTTCTTTGGCGCATACCATGACAGTGGAACAATAGAAAGAAGGGCTGTCCTTTTTTCGGACAACACCCCGGAAAAATCTTTTATAAAAGGAGTGGGAAAATAGATGTATCCTTACCAAACAAAACCCGTTTCCATAGAAGCCAAATCAACAGAAAGCCCCAGCTCACTGGCCCAGGATACACGGCTTTTAGATTTACTGGCACTGGTACAGGCTGAAGCAGCAGCGCTGAAAGTTGCCTACGAGAGCAGGCAAAAAGCGGCTTCTGAAGATAGTCTCAAAGAAATCTTCCGCAGTCTCTCATTGGATGAGGCGAAACATAGCTCCTTGCTGGGTGAGGCGCTTTACAGCATTACCGGCAAACGCCCTGCTGTCACAGAAGCCACAGAGGAATTGGGCACCCAGACATCCACTTTAATACAGCGGGAGTTGGATAATTCCTCTTTTTACCGTGATATTTTACTCGCACTGCCCCAAGGGGAACTGCGGGACTATCTGTTTGAAATTTTTTCTGATGCCCAAAACCACAGTTTGATTTTAATGAATATTCCAAAAGAATAAAGAATCGAAAGCCTTGTAAAATTTATGCCTCCTCCAAAAGGGGGCTTTTTTTATGAAAAAAAATATGCTATCATGAATAGGAAAGACAGGGCTTTCCGCCCTGCCAACAAAAGATAACGATCATTTCTCATAGAGTTGAAAGGAGAATGGACTATGTGTGACTGCATTTTCTGTAAAATCGTGGCAGGAGAAATCCCTTCCGCAACCATTTATGAAAACGAAGAATTTAAAGTAATTTTAGATCGTTTTCCTGCCAACGAAGGTCATGTTCTGATTTTGGTGAAAGAGCATGTACCCAATATTTTTGAATTAGACCCCGATCAGGCAGGCAGGTTATTTAAATTAGCAACCCAAATTGCGAAAATCATGCAGAAAACTTTGGGCTTTGAACATATGAATGTCATGCAGAATAACGGCACAGTGGCTGGTCAGTCTGTTTTCCATTTCCATATGCACTTAATTCCCCGTTATGAAAATGACGGCATTACCATTTCTTATGCGCCCCGGGATTTAACAGATGAGCAAATTGAAACCATGCGCAAACGGATTGCTGACGCTTTATAAAAAAGACTGGTTTTAGGTGCTTTTTCATAAGAGAACAAAATAGCTGAAATCCTTATCATCGTAAGGATTTCAGCTATTTCTTTTTCCGATTTTCTTGTATGCCATTGAAAACTTTCCATTAAAAACCCATTCACTGCCAGCGTGTCACAATCTGCGCAATGGCATGCCCCTGTACATGATCCTTTAATAAAGAGACCACTTCTTTTCCGCCTTCTTGCTGGCGGATATAAGTCTCCACACGAACCACATCCCCACGGTAGCATTCTTTCCGGTAAAATGCCATGATTTCCGTCAATTTCATGCCATCATAAATCACATCCGGCACATCATCCATCACCCATTCAAAGTACTTAATATTATTGGCATGACCATTGGTATCCACATCCCGTCGCGTCACTTTCACTTCCATTACGGAAAAAGGCACTTCTCCTTCTGCCACAGCCGGCAATGAAAAGTGTTCGTCTGCAATAGCCGGTTTTTGATTAGACAAGTAAGCAGAAATCATATCCTCTGGTATCATATCCGGATGGCGTTTCTCCAAGTCCATATAAATCCAACGGCTTTTTCCCAATAAAATTTCCGTTCCTGCTTGATCCACAATACGAAAGCTTCTTTCTGCCTGTAATCTACGGCATTTATCACTCCATGTTTCCACATGGATGGTCTCGCCTTGCTCCGGCATTCTTTTCAGTAATAGGTGCCAATTCAGTAATACCCAACCACGCTGTTTTTCCTGTAAATATTCCACGGTAAAACCCAGTTGTGCTGAATGCAAGATCGCCATCTCCTGCAGCATTGCCAATAAAGCAGATAGCGTCATTTTCCCCTTTGCATCTACCTGAAAATAAGAAATATGGACATCTGTCTCATATCCAATTTGTTCCATTTGTTTCACCGCTTCCTTTCTCATGTGCTATTTAGTAATATCATACCACATTTTTTCATCCAATGACAAAA
>CALWKY010000042.1 GCA_944381395.1 uncultured Lachnospiraceae bacterium | reverse complement strand
CGCATACTGTATTTTTCGCCAAGTAAGATACTTTTCCTTCTTTCCTCTTTCTTTTTTGCCCAAAATGGATATAATGGAATTATATCATTTTGCTATGAAATAGAACTCTTGTGAGGTAACCATATGAAATTACAAAAATTACTCAGTTATGTGCGCCGTGCAGTAGATGATTATGATATGATTGAAAAAGGCGACTGCATCGCTGTAGGTATTTCCGGCGGCAAAGACAGTATCTGCCTTTTAATTGCCCTGCGTCATTTGCAGCGGTTTTATCCCAAATCTTTTCAATTAAAAGCCATTACCGTCTCCTTGGGATTGCCTGGGGCTGATTATAGTGATATCCAAGCCTTATGTGATTCTTTGGGCGTGGAATACATCGTTGTGCAGACAGACATCGGCGCCATTATTTTTGACGAGAGAAAAGAGAAGAATCCCTGCTCCCTCTGCGCCAAAATGCGCAAAGGCGCTCTCCATACAGCAGCTGTGGAAGCCGGCTGTAATAAAGTAGCCTTAGGACATAATAAAGATGATGTGGTAGAAACCTTTTTCATGTCCCTCTTTTATGAAGGTCGTATGAACTGCTTCTCCCCTGTCAGCTTTTTAGACCGCACGGGGCTGACTTCCATCCGTCCTTTGATTTATGTGCCGGAATGGGAGTGCCGCTCCTATGTGCGGGAAAACAGCATCCAGATTGTGAAAAACCCTTGTCTGGCAGACGGAAATACAAAACGCCAGGAAACGAAAGAACTGCTGGCAGATCTTTCCAAACAGTATGACCATTTGCAGGAAAAAGTATTCGGCGCTATTTGCCGATCTGACTTAAAAGGCTGGAAAAAACCAGTATCCCATACAGAAAAAACCTAATTTTAGATAAACGAAAGGAGGTGTCTTTTGTGCCTACTTATCAAGAACAGCAAAACGAACAAATTTTACGGCAGTTACAGCAGGTGCGAAAAGACCTGCCTCCTTTTTTGTCGGAATTTTTTACTGGCACTGCCCAGACCGCTTCTCCCAAAACCCGCTTAGGCTATGCCTATGACCTGCGTATCTTCTTTTCATACCTGCGGGAGGAACATCCCACACTGGGCGGTATTGCCGCAAAAGATTTTACCATAGAGGATTTGCAAAAAGTGACTGTCAGCGATATTGAAGAATTTCTGGAATATCTTACCTTTTATCTGCGCCATGATGCACAGGACCCGGCGGAAGAAGTCAAACGGAAAAACGGCGAAAAAGGCAAATCTAGAAAATTGGCAGCGGTACGCCGCATGTTCCGCTACTTTTATAAGAAAGGAAAGCTTTCTGCCGACCCTGCCGCTTTAGTAGATACACCAAAACTCCATGAAAAACAGATCGTTCGGCTGGAAATCAATGAAGTGGCAGATTTATTGGATGCAGTGGAAAGCGGCGAACACCTTTCTAAACACCAGAAAGCATTCCATCAAAAAAATGAACGGCGGGATATGGCAATCATTTCCCTGCTTTTAGGCACCGGCATGCGTGTCAGCGAATGCGTGGGGATTGATCTGACAGATCTGGACCTGAAAAACAGGCAGGTAAAAGTCACCCGAAAGGGCGGCAACGAATCGGTGCTGTATTTTGGAGAAGAAGTCCATGACGCCCTGGCAGATTACTGGGAAGTGCGGGAAAATGCCATTACCAAAGACGCAGAGGAAAAAGCATTTTTCCTCTCTGGTCAAGGCAGACGGATTTCCACCCGCGCGGTGCAAAATCTGGTGAAAAAATATGCCGGCGGAGTAACCGTCAAACACATTACTCCCCATAAACTGCGCAGTACCTACGGTACGAATCTGTATAACGAAACAGGAGATATCTATCTGGTGGCAGAAACTTTAGGACATGCAGATGTCAACACCACACGGAAACACTATGCAGAAATCCAGCAGCGCCGCAGACAGGATGCTTCTAAAATCATTAAACTACGAAAGGATTGACCTTTTTTGACACTTTCTGATCTTAAACAAACCCTTCTGGCATACTTGCCGGAAATGGATACCCCGCCGAAACGCTCTGCCGTGCTCCTTCCCCTTGCGGAAGAAAATGGCGAAATCTATTTGCTTTATACCAAACGGGCAGAAGGTATTCGCCAGTCCGGAGACGTTTGTTTCCCCGGCGGTCGTTCAGAACAGGGAGAAACCCCTTTTCGCACCGCTGTAAGAGAAGCGAAAGAAGAACTTGCCATTCCACCGGAAGAAATTACTTTTTTAACCTATTTGCCCCTGCAGCGCACTCTGGAAAAAGAAGAAATCACACCTGTTGTGGGGCTGCTTTCCGCGAAAGCGCTCCAGGGTTTAACCCCATCTCCCGCGGAAGTAGCAGAAGTTTTTCGTGTCCCGCTTTCTGTTTTACTGGAAATGGAACCGGAGCGCTATACCCTGTATTGGCACGTAACGGAATCTGATACGTTTCCCTACGAAAAAATCCGCAATGGAAAACAATACCCCTTCCGTGTTCCCCAAGTAGAGGAACTATTTTACGAAGTAGATGGACATATCATTTGGGGTGTTACCGCTCGATTTACCGCTTCGCTCGTTTCTGCCTTAAAAACCAGCCAAATTCATCTAAATTAAAATACACACAAAGTTCATCAGAAAGCAAAAATAGCGAAAATCCTTTCAATATAAGGATTTTCGCTATTTTTTCATTGATATTGTTTGTTAGCGTGTCATCTGTCGTAGTTTTACTGAAAAAACCCGATTTTATTTTTCCTTAACATTTCCGTTGAAAAAACCGTAAGATATCTCTTTCCACTTTTTCTTTCTGCCGTTCCTGCAATAACTCGTGGCGCATACCATCATACATCCGAATCCATACTTTACCATATCCTACACGCCGCAAAAACCGCCCTAAATCATATAATTTTTTTCTGCTTTGCACCACCGGATCATCGCTGCCTGCTAAAAGCAAAATCGGCAATTGGGGATGGCGGCAGTGATATGCCTGGGCACAAAATGCCAGCCGCACCATCCGGTATAAGTGGAGAAAGCCGTTCGTGGTAAAGCAAAAACCGCACAGCGGGTCCTCATGGTACTTTTTCACATTTTGTTGATTGGTGCTGAGCCAGGAAAAAGGATCCTGCAAAAAGGCAGGATATTTGCCAAACGTAACAGCCTGTAAAAAACGGCTGCGGTTACGCTCTCCAAAAAGGGCGGCGTTCCATTTTGCCAAAAAAATCCCCAATGGCGCCAATGGATTTTGTGTCGGCGGACCACATAAAACCAATTTTTCAATCTGCCTGTCATAACGCTGCAAAAACAGCCTTGCCGCCAGCGTTCCCATACTGTGGGCAAATAAATACACCGGTATGTCTTTCCACATAGTACCAATCCAGCGGCGCACCGTTTCCAAATCTTCCGCCAACGCATAGGGGTCATCATGACCAAAATATCCTAAATCCTCCAAACGATCCACACTGGCGCCATGACCTCTATGGTCATGTATGACCCAGCCATATCCATGGGATGCCAAATATTCCAAAAAAGGATCGTAACGTTCTTTATGTTCCGTCATGCCATGGGCAACCTGTATAATAGCCCTGGAGTGCTCTGGCACATCATATGCCACACGCAGATGCATACCGTCTAAATCGGACAATATGGTTCTTTCTTTTCTCATACCGTTCACCGCCTTTATTCTCAGTCTGTCCGAAAACCGCTTCCGCCATTCCATAGAAATACAACCCGAATGATGGATATAAAAAAATCCGAACCGCTCCCCCAAGGGGAAACAATTCGGATGCGCAATCATGCGGGTAACAGGACTTGAACCTGCACGGTCTCCCACTGGAACCTAAATCCAGCGCGTCTGCCAATTCCGCCATACCCGCCGAACAACAGATTCTTTTTCTATGGTACCAAAAATGGGAAAAAAGTCAAGACTTTTTCATCCTGCCGCGGAAAAAAGAAAGCCCGCGCAAAGGCTGCTCTTTCCCTTTTCGCTCCAGCTGTATCATTTCTAAATCATCTCAGCGGTTTTCCAGCAGCGCGTGTTCTTTGCCTATGCTCTGCGCCAAAATTGTCATCCACTGCTGTCTGGGAATTTCCTTTCCCTGCGGTACCGTTTGATAAAAATAAGCCCGCAGCACGATATTTCCATCTCTGATGAGAATCACTGGAAGATGCAGATCCGACTCATAGGCAGCTGCAAAATCCACCGATAACTCCGGCGTCTCCAATGGCGCATAATCCTCTTTATGGCGGTCAATGCCATAGTATTCCTGTACTAACCACCGCGCAAGGGTATCATTTGCCAGTTCAAAATATTCCACATAATATCCGCCGTCTATCATTTTGCCATCTCCATAGTGAATCCGTACCTGTTCCTCAAAGTCCACACAACGAGGAGCCAGCCAGTCAGACCATTCCTGTATAGTATTGAAAGACATTCCCAACATCGTTCTTTCGTAATCTGTTACGTTTCCTTTGTGGAAGTCCGCCATAGTTGCAAAGGGCACGGTACCTTCGTATTGATCTAATGTGATTAAATTTTTATCCAACATCGTGTCACTCCAAAGACTTCCATATGCCACCACCAGTATGCCGGCAATACATATCTGGGTAAAGCATTTTGTAAAATGTCTGCCAGAGCGTCCTTTCCAGTTAATTTTTCCTGAAGATAACCGCCCAGATAACAATCTTTTTTGCAGTTTGCGTAAATACAGAATGGTAATCACACCGTCCGCCAGCATCCAGACCACAAAAAATACCGTCAGCAAAAACAGCCATGTGCGCACAGTTATCATCATTAAAAGAATGCCGCTGCGAAAAAACAAAAGCGGATATACAATCAACCAAAATATCTGTTGCAAAATTGCGGATTTCTGCCTGCTTTTTACGGCATCCAGCGCCATTGCCTGCACTTGAGGGTCGGTATGCAGTTCTCTGGCTGTTTCATCAAAGCTGCGGTAAATATAAAAGTCACCCCGCTTGGCAACATATTCCCAAGTGTATTGTTTGCTCAGCTCTACTTCTTCCCAATCCGGATCTCCATAGTTTTCCGCCCACATACTGGTACTTTTCCGGGCTGCTTCCAGCCGGTAGCGGGCAGGTCGCGGCGTATCATAAACAAAATGCCCAATCCAGCCAAAAAAACCTTCTTCTGTCAAAAAAAGCCCTTCCATAGCCAAATCGGAAAGCCAGCTTTCCATGCCTTCTATGTCATAAGCAGGGCATGGCGGTAAGCGAAACGTATGTTTTCCTATTTTTTCTTTCATACTGTCTTACCTCCTTTCTCCATTGCTGCAGCCTGGGCGTCCAATACGCATTGCCGCAGCCGTGCCAGTTCTTCTGCATAAGCTTCCGTCCCCTTGGGTGTAATTTCATAGGTGCGTTTCCGTCCTTCTACCGCAATTTCCCGAATATATTTTTCTTTTTCAAATTTGGCAAGGACTGTATAGAGGGTAGCAGGTCCGATCTGCACTCTGCCTGCCGTCTGCTTTTCCACAAAAGATACAATATCCGCTCCGCACATAGGTCCCTGGCAGAAAGCCATCAAGACATAAAACATAGATTCCGTTAATAGTTCCATGGATTTTTTCGGCAAGCATATCCCTCCTTTTCTGTTTTTATATCGTTACACGATATCGTTTAATGATATTGTAGAAGATAGATACTCTTTTGTCAAGATCACCGTGATCTTTTTACTTCCCTTCTTTTTCAGATGTTTTTTCTCTCTTTTTTGCGCCTATGCTTTCCTCTATCCGCCGGAAAGATATGAAAAATAAAAATATATCTTGACAAAATACCTTCTTTCTGGCATAATATTTTATGCATTTATGTGGATCAGTAGCTCAGTTGGATAGAGCAACGGCCTTCTAAGCCGTGGGTCGGGGGTTCGAATCCCTCCTGGTTCATCTGGGAACGGAACAGTTGATTGCTGTTCCGTTTTTTTATAT